>CAJWIB010000012.1 GCA_913041095.1 uncultured Rhodospirillaceae bacterium
AAGCCGCTGGGGCTGGCTTGGTTGGCCGCGAAGTTACCCTCCAGGTGCCGACGCTGAAAAATTTGATCAAGGAAGGCATTGCTCATGATGGCTTTTCCTTCCTCGAAATTATTTCTGACTGCACCGAAGTATATGGTCGCAAGAACGATCTTGGCGAAAGCTCGGAAATGATTCTCAAACAGAAAAGCGATCTTCGGCCTGAAGCTTTTTACGACACCGTCGACCAGCCGTTCAGACCGAACAAGTTGGAGACCGGCGTTTTTGTCCGCAACGACCGGCCCGAATATGGCGCCGCCTATCGGGCCCACACCCGCAAGGGTAATACCAAGGTGGGGGGTAAATAATGGCTGTGACCGAAATTCGTTTTGCCGGCAGCGGTGGTCAGGGTTTGATTCTCTCTGCCCGTATGCTTTTCCACGCCCTCACTTTGGAGGGTAAGACGGTGGCCCGCTCTCAAGGCTATGAACCGACATCTAGGGGCGGCTTTTGTTTTTCCGATGTCGTTGCCGGTGACGGCGATCTCGATTACCCACTCACCACAGGGTTGAATTATTTGCTGGTGTTAGATCAGGTCGGTGTGGTGCCGTCGCAAAGCCTGTTGCGAAAGGGCGCCATGGTGATTGCCGATGAAAGGCTAACGCCTGAGCCTCCCACTAAGAATGTTGATCTTCACCGTATCCCCTTGACCGATCAGGCCATTGCCATCGGCAATATCCGGGTCGCTAATATCATCGGCCTTGGCCTGATGTGCGGTCTTGGTGGCTTTTGCGGTAAGGATGCTCTGACCGAGGCAATCAAACTGGAAATGCCGAAGAACTTCCTGGAGCTCAATCTCGAAGCTCTTGTTGCCGGCTTCGCCGCCGTCAGTGAACTCCAAGCAGCCTAACCAATTAACAATGGGAGTTATATTGGGTTTCTATCATAGGGTAAAATTCTGATAAATGATCTTTTTTAGTTGAAATCTGACATACTAAATTCACCAAACTATAAGGAGTAATAAGATGTGCGCTGACTATACCAATCCCGAAACCATTGTTTTACACACCGGCCATCATGGCGATGCGACAACAGGGTCCGTTGCTGTGCCGATCTATCAAACAACCTCATATCAATTCAACGATACTCAGCATGCTGAAAATCTCTTTGCGCTTAAAGAGTTAGGCAATATTTACACTCGGATCATGAACCCCACGCACGATATACTTGAGCAACGTGTTACGGCAATGGAGGGTGGTGTCGCTAGTTTGGCATTGGCTTCTGGCCAAGCGGCATCAATGTATTCGGTGATGAATTTATGTCGTGCCGGTGATAATTTTGTCAGTTCGACTGATCTATATGGTGGCACCTGGAACCTATTTGCCAATACCTTAAAAGATTTTGGTGTCGAGTGCCGCTTTATCGATCCAAGTGATCCCGAAGCATTTGCCAAAGCCACAGATGATAAAACCCGGTGCTACTATGCGGAAACACTGCCAAACCCAAAACTTAATGTTTTCCCCATTCAGGAGGTTGCCGACATTGGCCGCAAATTAAGCGTACCGTTGATCATGGACAACACGGCGACACCTATTCTCTGCCGACCGTTTGATCATGGCGCTGCGGCCATCGTGTATTCGACGACCAAATATATCGGTGGGCATGGTACTTCAATCGGCGGCATTTTGGTTGATGGCGGTAATTTTGATTGGGAAGCCGGCGGTGATAAGTTCCCTACTCTCAATGAGCCCGACCCGAGCTATCATGGTGCGGTATGGACCGAGGCCGTTAAACCACTTGGTCCGATTGCCTATATCTTGCGCGCACGCGTGATTTTATTACGTGATGTTGGCGCAGCGACAACACCTTCTAATGCATTCAATGCAATTCAAGGTCTTGAAACCCTGCCATTACGTATGCGTGAACATTGTGCGAATACTCAGAAAGTCGTGGAATATCTCCGAGGTCATGACAAAGTTACGAATGTCATCCATCCGAGCGTCCAGGATGGTGAAACCCGCCGTCGTGCCGATGCTTACTTGAAAGGTGGTTATGGAGGTCTGGTTGGTTTTGAATTAAAAGGTGGTAAAGATGCCGGCCGCAAGTTTATCGACTCCCTTGAAATGCTATTCCATGTGGCGAATATCGGCGATGCCAGAAGTTTGGCGATCCATCCAGCATCGACGACGCATTCTCAGCTATCACCGGAAGAACAAGCGCAAACCGGTGTTACCAATGGTTATATTCGGTTGTCGATTGGTATCGAGCATATCGACGATATCATTGCTGATATTGATCAAGCGCTCGCCACCGCTTAGTGCTCTCAGATAAAGGCGAGGAGAAGATATTGATCTTCTCCTCACCTCTTTTATTTATTAGATTTCTCCCATGACAAATATTATTCCAGAATTTCAGAGGGCCGGGGCATCTGGGCCCCTATGCGCAATCAAGGAAAAAATGCTGACTTAATTGCGGCACATTTCTCCAAACGATACTCGATTCGATCGGAAGGTCCAGAAGAGGAACGCTTACGAATTGCTATCTAGATGGTTTTTAGCGCACTCAATGATGATTTGATGAACCCGAAATTGCACTTTTCCATTGTCCACAAAGAGTTTCAGCATTATCTCTCCCAATTGAAGTGCGGCTGCCGACGTTTCTCTCGCCATCAGCGGATAGGATCTGAATTTGAAGACCGGCCGCATCACCGGATACGAATCCCTTCTCCATAAATTTAACCGGATTATTCCGATGGGTTTACTGTCAATACTGGATACGAAAAGCTATTCTCCACCGCCTTCCAGCACCTCGAGATGAGGGTACAGCGACGTTGAGGTTTCCGGTTGGGCAGTGGGTTGCGACGCTTCATTTCCCAAATTCAGAGATTTGGGTGCGTGGCGGTTGATGCTGACGGAGAAAATATCGAAGCGGTTATAGTGACCGGCATAGTCATGTACCAGTTTGGCGCCATAAACTTCGTTCAGATCGGCGTCGGCATAGAGGATTTGATCACCGCCCCCGGTGGATTCTGCAATGATGTCGCCGGACGGATTGATGATCGAGACCGTCCCCACATTCTTGAGAGACGCCAGGTGCTCTCGATCTTCATCAGTCGCGGCGTAAAGATCAATCAACTCGTCAGTGACCGTGCTGGCCGAATTGATGACAAAAGCGCCCAGGGAATAAGCCAGTCCGGGGGTCACCGCTCGGATGTCTTTATGCATCCTTCGCGTGCCCCCGAAATGAGGCGGCCAGGCGGCCACATGTACCATGGTGTGCATGGCCATCATGGTGTAGACAGCCAGCGGATTGGAATTCTCGCCGCAAATCAGCCCACTAATGGCTCCGAAAGGCGCATCAAAAGTAGTCAGGGTGTCGCCATAGCCGCCTGTATGAACCAATCTTTCACCCACCGTAGCCACCAGTTTTTGATGTTTGCCTAATAAAGCGCCGTCAGGACCAATGAATATTTGGGTGTTGAACATGGTGCCGGTGGTGTTGGCGTATTTCTCGCACACGCCGATGACGGCGGTAATATTGCCGTCGCGACATGCTTGACCCAATTTATCGGTGGCGGCACCGGGAATTTCGACAGCGTTTTTGAACAACTCTTGGGCTAGAGGAATACTTTTGCCACCGTTGGCCGGCAAATAACCATACCAGGCGGGATGGGCCGGGATGAAACCTTCGGGAAAACCTATAATATCAGCGCCCTTCTGACCGGCTTCGCGGATAAAATCACAGGCCTTGTCGACCGAGGCTTCCCGGTCCAAAAATACCGAATTAATCTGCGCAGCCGCCAATTTGATGGTTTTCAGATCATCGCCCATTGCTCATCCCTCGCATTAAAGATAGTTGCTTAGAAAACATATTATCAATCGAGACGCTTTACTTCCAGATATTCGTTAATCTAGAACGATTTGACAGCGATCATGGTCAGTTCTGCCGCAGAGTAAATTAGTTGTATCGCGCGCACGAAATAATTCCGATAACTCCACGCTTCCGAACCTCTGCAAAAGGCCAGAGTGGTATCCCGCTGCCAATAAAAGCGGCTATATTCTAATATAATTATGGGTGTTCAAATACGATTATTCTAGTAGTTGTTACATATTATTTTCAATTTTATTAAATTATGGATGATCACAGTTATAAGCTATAAATCTCATAATTATTGTAATTTGCCTGGTATCGATCAACGCTTTTCTCCAGCCCTTTATCATTTTGCCAAATCGTATGTGCTTCAATTGTAAGCGGGAATATGTGGACTAAGAAATGTTAGATAAAACGGATAACCCTATTATCGAATTTCTACGCACGCGGCGCTCGGTTGTCGCGGCTAATCTCGGCGAGCCGGGCCCAACTGAAGATGAGTTGAATACCATCATTGAAGTTGGTCTCCGGGTGCCGGATCATTCGCGCTGTGGCCCGTGGCGTATCCAGATCGTCCGTAAAGATGCTCAAGCGAAACTGGGCGAGCTCTATGCTGAGTTGTTTGCTAAAGAAAGTGAAACACCAACTGAGGAAATGATCGAGTATTGGCAGTTGCGTCCACAATCAGCGCCGATCCTACTGGCGATCACCTGTTATCCCAACGAAGAGAAATTGAAAAGAATTCCGCTCTGGGAGCAAATCCTTTCCGGCGGTGCGCTCTGTCAGAATATCCTAAATGCCTCGCATGCGATGGGCTATTCAGCGCAATGGTTGTCGGAATGGCCGTCCTATCATAAAGACGTCAAAAACCTGCTGGGCCACAAAGAAGATACGGAAATTTATGGCTTTATTTTTATCGGTACGGCAATCATGCCGCCGAAAGAGCGTAAACGCATTGGAGCCGAAGATGTTGTTTCGGAGTGGTTAGGGTAGCAACCGATGACCGACATAAATCAAAGATCAGACAATGAAGCCTGGCTCTTTAATTTGATGAATGATCTTGAGAAGTAAAATTTATTAGCCGGTTTTTGTCGCCATATCGGCATTGCGATCCCGGTTCGCTCAACGGTTATTGCCGAAGGGGTCTGGCCCCTGGTACGCCAGCACTACCAGCTTTCCAACTCAAATTTCGATGTTACCCAGGTATCGCGTGACTTGCTGAGATTTCAGCCGCTTAATAAGTCGATCGGTGAGATATAAAAAAAAGACAAGGACCTGATAAGGAAAACCCTAAATAGAATCTGGCCGCTTGGTGACTATTTGACCGCCCAGACTGCGCCGGTCAAAGGCGACGGCCTTGATCATGGCAAAAACAGTTTTGCCGACCGCCAAATTTAGATCTTTGAAAGATTTCCGGGTAACGCGTGCCAGCAGGGGCGAGCCGATATCGATTTTGAGATCAAGCTGCGGCCCGCCTTCGTCACCGACCTCAATAATCGTACCTTCAAAGACGTTGAGGATACTGGTACCCTCGGGCCGTTTAAGCATGAGTGAGACATCACGCGCCCGAATATGGGCGCGCAAAGCTGTGCCTATTGGTAGGTCGACACCAGTTACCCGAAGGTGACCGCCAATAAAAGCGAGCTCTGTCAGATCGAATTCCAGATCATAGCTGGCGACTTTGGTCGTCAGCACGGCACCTGCGTCAAAGCGCCCAGTCAGCGGGTGGAGATCAAGGCGGCTCATGATCTCTTCAACATTTCCTTCGGCGGCTTTAATACCGTTAGAAAGAAGAACCAATTTATCAGCGAGGCGGATAACTTCTTCGATGGCATGGCTGACATAGATAACCGTTAAGCCGAAAGTATCTCGTAGGTCTTCGATGAAGGGCAGGATTTCACTGCGCAGTTGAACATCAATTGAGGCCAAAGGCTCATCCATCATCAGCAGGCGTGGTTGCGACAAGAGGGCACGGCCAATAGCAACCCGTTGTTTTTCGCCGCCCGAAAGATTGGCTGGCTTGCGTTCCAGCAAACCTCCAATGTCGAGCACATCGACCACGCGATCAAAGGTGATTTCCTGGCCGTTCCTAGCTAAATTCTTCGCGCCAAAGAGCAGGTTGTTGCGGACACTGAGATGCGGGAATAAACGGCTGTCTTGAAAAATATAGCCCAGCCGCCGCTTTTCGGGCGGCGCATTGATGCCCTTGGTCGAATCAAACAGCACTTCACCGCCGACTTTTACATAGCCAATTTCTGGTTTGGTCAACCCGGCAATCATATTGATGACAGATGTCTTGCCGGTACCCGAGCGTCCGAACAGACTGGTGATACTGCCAGCTTCGGCCTGGAAATCTAGCTCGACCCGAAACTCCTCAAAATTGTGATTAAAAGAGACTTCCAGCATCAGCTAACCCTCGATCCGGCGTTTGGCGCGGGCTGCCAGATATTCAGCTATCAACAAAGCAGCCAAAGCCAGGATTATAGAGAAGACAACGAGCCGGAGTGCACCGGCATCACCGCTCGGTGTTTGGACAAGGGAAAAAATTGCCAGTGGAAGTGTGCGGGTTTCGCCAGGAATGTTGGAGACAAAGGTAATGGTCGCACCAAATTCACCAAGACTGCGTGCAAAGGCGAGGATAATGCCGGCCAGAATACCGGGCGAGATCAGCGGCAGGGTAATGGAATAAAAAACCCGGAAGGGTGATGCACCGAGGGTGCGGGCGGCGGCCTCGAGGCCGCTATCGACATTTTCTATCGACAAGCGGATAGCGCGGACCATTAAGGGAAAGGACATAATCGACGATGCAATGGCGGCCCCTTGCCAGGTAAAGGCGACGGTCAAACCAAAAGCATCATGGAGAAATGCCCCAACCGGTCCTTGTCGTCCCAGCAGGCTCAAAAGAAAAAAACCGACGACGACTGGCGGCAGCACCAATGGCAAATGGATGATACCATTGAGTAAGGCGTGGCCATAGAAATCCTTTCGCGCCAAGATCCATGCGAACAGGAGGCCAAGTGGCAGGGTGATCAAGACGCTCCACAAAGCAACCTTGAGGCTAAGATAAAGCGCTTCCAATTCTAACGCGGTCGGGCTAAACATTTGCCTAGTTCACCAGAAAACCATGGCGTTTGAAAACAGCTTTTGCCGCTGAGCTGAAAAGAAACTTGAAAAATGCCTTATTGGTGGCGTTTTGGTCCCTTACGCGTGCCGCCCAATAGCTAATTTGCCGGTGTGCTGATGCTGGAAAACGATAGATTACGGCCACTTTTGAATTCTTAAAGGCATCGGTTTGGTAGACGATGCCGGCGGGAGTGGCACCGCGTTCAACCATCGCCAAGGCAGCCCGCACGTTATTCATGCGGGCCAATTTGAGCTTGGCAGTTGGCCATAAATTGAGCCGCTTGAGGGCTTCGGCAGCGTATATGCCGGCGGGGACATGGTCCGGGTCGCCAATGGCTAAACGACCATTCTGCAAAAGATTGCTAAACGCTTGCGTTGTAAGGGAACTCACCGGTTGGTTGGTATTAGCAAGCCCAATGAGTACCATTCTGTTGGATAGCAGGTGCTGCCTGCTGGCGGCGATAAGAGGCACCTTCCTGGCGGCATACTCCATCCAGTTTTGATTGGCGGAGATATAAATATCTGCCGGTGCGCCTTTGCCAATTTGGCGTGCTAGCGTGGCGCTGCCAGCAAGCGAAATGCGGATACTGTGATTGGCTTTTGCGGCAAAGCTATCAGCTATTTGTTGCAGAGGCAGGGCGAGGCTGGCGGCGGCAAATACCATGATGTCTTTGGCTTGGGCTGGCGGTAGAGAAAAGGAAAGCGCGCCCCACATAACCAGCAAACCACCAATCCAATATTTCGACCAATTTTTGAGGTGCAGCGCCGCCATGTTATTTTTTGTATAGCTGGTCTGGATCGTTCTTAACTTCGGCGATGATCTCTATTTTGCCATCGCGCACGGCATTGAAAAAACAGTTGCGCCGCCCGGTATGACAGGCCACACCATCCTGATCTACTTGCAGAAGGAGGGTGTCGCTGTCACAATCCCAGCGCATTTCCTTAAGCGTCTGTACCTGGTCCGAGCTTTCACCTTTATGCCACAGAGCTTGACGAGAGCGCGACCAATAGACGATGCGGCCTTCTTCAAGCGTCGCCGTGACCGCGTCCCGGTTCATCCAGGCCATCATCAGTACTTCGCCACTATCATGCTGCTGGGCGATCGCTGGGATCAACCCGTCATCGTTAAACGACAACGAGTCAAGCACCTGTTCTATCGCTGGTTTTTCAATGTTACTCATAGCTAGGTAATCGTCTTTTCAGCTATCGCTGTCAAGGTTTAGCCTAAGTTAATCCTGGAGACAGGATTTGAAGGAAGCCGCTAAATTTCGCATCAGCGATGCATACAAATTCGGACCGGGCGCCAATTTAACGCCAATCAGATCTAAAGTCCCAATTTTAGCGGGCGAGTGAGCGGTGACGGTTTTGAGTAATTTTTGGCTATAGTGCGGTTCACCAAAGACACAGCGAATTTTCTGTTTTTTGATTAGTCGCCGTATATAAGATAGGCGTTTGGCACCTGGGTGATGCTCGGGCGAAACTAAAATCGCACCTTGATTATTAAGTCCAAATTCATCTTCAAAATAGAGCAAGCCATCATGGTAAACGATGAAAGGTGCCTTAAGAACAATCGAAAGGCCGGCACTTATTTCTCTGCGTAATTGAATTAAAGTCTTATCTAACTTTTTAAAGTTCTTGAGGTAGATGGCCGTGTTCTTGGGGTCTTCTGTTGACAATGTGCGCTGAACAATAGCGGCGATGGTGCGCGTATTTTCTGGGCTAAGCCAAATGTGTGGGTCGATAGTTTTACGCCCAGTGATTTTTAAAATTCTTAGTTCTTTTGAACTCAACAACGTAACTACCTTTGCCGTTTGGCCACGTTGTTGAATGAGTTTGGTTAGCCTGCTTTCCAATTGAGGCCCAACCCAAAATATAACATTAGCTCGCTGAAGGGTTCGTATATCTGATGGTTTCAGCTTGTAATCATGGGGCGAGACAGCAGAGAGCATCAAAAGAGCCGGTTTTCCGACGCCCAGCATAATGTTGTTGACGATGGAGTGTAGCGGTTTGATCGTCGTCACGACATTTATCTCGGCTGTCACCGGGCTGACAAAAAGCGATCCCAGCAGCAGGGCCATAACAGCAATTTTAGATATTAAATGGAGCACGCCTGATACCAATATTATTAATTGTTATAGTATAACATTTATGATTAAATGATACAACATAACATTTTGGTTTTGGACAGAACTAATCATGATACATTCTAAAAAGACTACAAAGCGTGATTGGGTGGGGTCTGCGGGTTCGCACGATCATCGTGTTTGCATTGTTGATGCGCTTGATAAGGCCGCGGCGCTTTGCAGTCAGCGCGGTGCCCGGTTGACGCAGATCAGGCGGCGGGTGCTTGAGCTCATTTGGTCGAACCACAGGCCAATCGGTGCATATTCGATCCTGGAAGTGCTTAAAAAAGAACGCACCAATGCAGCGCCGCCAACAGTTTACCGGGCGTTGGATTTTTTGCTGAAACAAGGTTTGGTGCATCGTATCCAGAGCCAAAATGCTTTTATCGGCTGTCCGAATCCTGATCCCAATCTTCAGCATACCGGCACGTTCCTTATCTGCACCGATTGCGGCAATGCTGTAGAGCTTGAGGAAACCAAAATTGACCGGCTCTTGGAAATCTCGGCATCCAATCAGGGCTTTGTCATTGAAAGTCGCACGATTGAGGCAGCGGGGTTGTGCACTGATTGCCAAGTAAATTGATGTTGGATATTTCAAAATTTCTGATCGAAGCCCAAGGAGTCAACATTCAAGCTGATGGCCGGATGATCATCAATCATGTTGATATGACGGTATCTGAAGGGGAAATCGTTACCCTGATTGGACCCAACGGAGCCGGCAAAACAACCCTGATCAAAGCGGTTCTGGGATTGAGAAGTTTGTCAGCGGGTTCAGTCACTATCAGGCCCAATATTGCGATTGGTTATATGCCGCAGCGTTTATCGGTCGATCCAAATTTGCCGCTAACCGTACGTCGCTTTATTGGTCTTGCCGGCAAGATGGCGAAAGGCAAACGCCAGTCTGTGCTTGATGAAGTCGGCGTGCTACCGATTGTTGATAGTTCCATTCATGATATTTCCGGTGGTGAAATGCAGCGGGTGTTGTTGGCCCGCGCGTTACTCCGCGATCCCGATCTGTTGGTGCTGGATGAACCAGCTCAGGCGGTTGACGTCAATGGTCAGGCCGAGCTCTATCAATTGATCTCCACCATTCGGGCAGAGCGCGGCTGCGGTGTTTTGATGGTCTCCCACGATCTGCATTTGGTGATGTCGGCAACCGACAAAGTGCTATGCCTCAATAATCATCTCTGCTGTGTCGGCCATCCGGATGCAGTGAGCAAAGACCCGAACTATGTCGAGCTGTTCGGTCCGCAAGTTGCCAGCAGTCTCGCCCTTTACCACCATCATCATGATCATGAACATGCCGTTGACGGCCATGTTGTGCCTAGCAGCGAAGGCCACTCTCATGGATGAGTTTATTTTATTGGCACTATTGGCCGGAGTAGGGGTGACGATTGTTGCCGGACCGCTCGGCTCGTTTATCTTGTGGCGGCGCATGTCTTTTTTTGGAGATACGCTGGCGCATGCATCTTTACTGGGCGTGGCATTGGGGCTGCTGCTTGGCGCCACTAACTTGACCGTGGGTGTAGTGATTGTCTGCGTTGGTGCGGCAGCTTTTTTGGTGGTTCTGCAAAATCGCACCCGCCTCGGTAATGATGCGCTGCTGGGGATATTATCTCACGGTACGCTGGCAGTTGGGCTGGTCGCTATCTCATTTATGGATAATGTCCGGCTTGATCTTATCGGCTTTCTATTTGGTGATATTTTATCCGTGACGATGATAGACCTCGCCTGGATTTATGCGACTGTTGGGGTAACAATCGTTGTGTTGGCCAAGATTTGGCGGCCGTTGCTGTCAATAACCATTCATGAAGATTTAGCGAGGGCTGAGGGGATTCAAGTCACTCGGCTGAACTTGCTGTTTATGATCTTGATTGCCTTGGTCGTCGCAGCGGCGATGAAAGTCGTTGGTATTCTGCTCATTGCTGCACTTTTGATCGTGCCGGCCTCAGCAGCGCGTCACTATGCTAAAACACCGGAGCAAATGACGGGTATAGCTATGCTCATTGGAGTGTTCTCGGTGGTTGGTGGTTTGGCGCTGTCGCTTAGCTTTGACACGCCAGCCGGTCCTTCGATTGTTGTCATTGCTTTGGTATTATTCTTGATCAGTGCGCTCATGCCGGGCTTCTCCCGCCTGCATCAATAGTTAGTCAGCCAAACGCTTCAGTCCCGCCGCGATATCCTCGATCAGGTCATCCGGGTCTTCGAGGCCGATATGGAAGCGGATGCTTTGCGCGTTCTCGATCCACTTGGTTGCCGTCCGGGTGACATTGGTCGGTAGCACGAGGCTTTCGTAGCCACCCCAGGAGCCGCCGAGGCTGAACAGTTCTAAACCATCAATAAAGCTATGCATCGACGCTTCACTGGCTGGTTTAAACACTACCCCAAATAAGCCGTTGGAGCCGGAGAAATCGCGCTGCCACAGATCGTGGCCCGGACAGGAGGGCAGGGCCGGATGCAGCACCCGGTCAATCTCCGACTGGCTGGCCAGCCAGTCGGCTACTTTAAGCGCATTTTTTTCGTGGCGTTTTAGCCTAACTGATAACGTCCGCATACCGCGCAAAGCCAGATAGGCATCATCCGGTGCGATGTTGTTACCAAGCACGCGCAGGCAATCAATCACCGGCTGCACATTGTCACCGCACATCGAAACCGTGCCGACCATGGCATCGGAATGGCCGACATAATATTTAGTCGCGGCCTGCACCGAGACATCGACACCGTGGTCGAAGGGTTTAAAGAAAAAACCGGCAGCCCAGGTGTTATCCATGACGACTTTAATGCCGGCTTTATGAGCCGCCTCAGCAATCGCCGGAATGTCCTGAATTTCAAACGTATGCGAGCCAGGTGATTCCACATAAATTACCTTAGTTTTATCTTGAAACTGTTCAGCAATGCTGGCGCCGATCAACGGATCGTAATAGGTCGTCTCAACACCAAAGCGTTTAAAAAAGTTTTCACTCAAATTGCGCGTCGGTGTATAGGCGCTGTCGCACACCAGGACATGATCACCGGTTCCGACATAAGCCAGCATCGCTGTAGTGATTGCCGCTAAACCAGAGCCGACAGCGACGGTCCGGTCGGCACCTTCAAGCTCGGCGACTGCTTCTTCAAAAGCTTTTGAGGTCGGTGTGCCCCACCGGCCATAGACAAAATTATTGTTGGGATCGGTGCGCAGTTCCTGCATGTTCGCGACGGTGCCGTAATCAACGGTCGAAGCATGGTAGACCGGTGGATTAACGATGCCGGATTGATCTTCAGGGTGTGAACCGCTATGGGCGAGCTTGGTATCTCTCTTGGCGTCTTTCCGCATTCTTACGCCCTCCCGTTCAAACGGTCAAAACCGCGTTCCAGATCGGCGATGAGGTCTTCAACATCTTCTTGCCCGACGTGAAGACGGAGCAGGGGACCGGCAGCTTGCCATTTCGTTGCCGAGCGAATTTTTGCTGGATCAGATGCCACGATCAAGCTTTCAAAACCGCCCCAGGAATAGCCCATAGCGAAATAATCCATGCCATCAAGCATGGCGCTGACTTGGGTTTCGGAAAAATCTTTCAAAATTACACTGAACAATCCACTCGCGCCGGTAAAGTCGCGCTGCCATATCTCGTGTCCGGGACAAGAAGGGAAAGCGGGGTGCAGGATGGTATCAACTTCCGGGCGTTCCGACAGCCACTTGGCCAAGGTGAGGGCGGTTTCCTGATGTTGTTCGAGCCTAACGCTTAGGGTGCGCAAGCCCCGCAAGCCTAAATAACACACATCCGGGCTAACCGCCTGGCCGAGTGTGCTGGTGTTCACTTTAAGTTTGCGCCAATCCTTCTCGTTATTGGCAATGATGTGACCGAGGACTAAATCGGCATGACCGGCTTGATATTTGGTCGTCGCTTGGATGGAAATATCAACGCCATGTTCAAACGGTTTGAAGTAATAACCAGCAGCCCAAGTGTTATCCATCATAACCTTGATATTGTTTTGACGGGCAACTTCGGTGATTGCCGGGATGTCCTGAATTTCAAAAGTGTAGGAGCCGGGTGACTCGGTAAAGATTACCTTGGTCTCGGGTTTGATCAGCTCAACAATTCCTGCGCCAATCATCGGATCATAATAAGTTGTCTCAACACCGAATCGCTTAAGCATCGTATTGCAAAAATTCCGCGTTGGTCCATAGGCGCTATCGGTCATCAGTAAGTGATCACCTGCCTTGAGAAAACTGATCAACGCTGTCGAAATGGCGGCGAGCCCTGAGGATGTTGAAACTGCCCGGTAGCCGCCTTCGAGGTCCGTCATGGCTTCTTCTAGGGCAAAAGTCGTCGGTGTGCCGTGAACGCCGTAATAGGTCGTATCAAATTTGTCCTTTTCGGCGTTTTTCATCGCCTGCACGGTCGGGAACAGCACTGTTGAGGCGCGATAGACTGGTGGATTGACGGCACCTTTCTGAGCTTTTGGATTAGATCCTGTGTGGACGATACGGGTATCGGGTCTTTTTGAGTTGCTCATTGCCAAAGGTTATACTTCTATTGGCGTATCGTCGCGGCTGCCCCATTCAGTCCAAGAGCCGTCATAAATTGCGGCGCGGGTATGGCCGAGCAGATACAGCGCTAAAACAAGCGGTGCGGCAGTTACGCCGGATCCGCAGCTTGAAACTAACGGTTTTTCGAGATCAATACACGCGTCGCTAATGATTGTTTGCAGATCATCAGCCGGGCGCATAACCATAAAATTTTCAGTATCCATCAGTTTCTGAAAGGGCAAATTAATGGCACCCGGAATATGACCTTTCCGCATACCTGCCCGTGGTTCTTCATCGGTACCATTGTAGCGGCCTTCGGCGCGGGCATCGACCATTTGATATTCATGGCTGTCGACATTGGCCATTATTTGATCGAAGCTGAGAACCAGTGATGGATCGAATTTGGAGAAAAAGTGTTTTTCTATGATCGGCGTTTCATCGGTGCTGGTTGGTCTATCCTCATCCTGCCATTTCGGCAGGCCACCACTGAGCACGGATACCCGGTCGTGGCCGAATATACGAAATGTCCACCAGGCACGCATCGCCGCCCCGGGTCCGCCGTTGCTATCATAGCAAATAACGTGGGTTTCGCTGCCAATGCCAAGTTTCCGCACTCGGCTTGAAAATTTTTCCGGGCTCGGCAGCATATGTGGTAAGTCACTATCCGTATCGGCAATGTCGTCAATATCAAAAAACACAGCGCCTGGGATGTGATTGGCGGCGAATTCCGCCTGGGCGTTCCGCTGTGCTGCCGGCAGATGAAAGCTAGCGTCAATGATTTCGATATCAGACGCGCCTAAATTGTCAGCTAGCCAGTCGGTACTTACTAAGGCTTCAGGATGAACATATTCCATAACTCTATTTAACCAGATTTACGCGAGCCAGTCAGGATAAGGCAGACCCTTTTCCTTCAGGAACGCTGGGTTGAACAATTTACTTTGATAGCGGGTACCGTAGTCGCACAGTAGCGTCACGATGGTATGCCCCGGTCCCATTTCTTCAGCCATTCGCATCGCCCCGGCAATGTTAATGCCGCTGGAGGAGCCAACGCAAAGCCCTTCATACTTCAACAGATCAAAGACGATCGGTAAGGCTTCTTCATCGGTGATCTGATAGGCGCCATCAATCGGCGCACCTTTGAGATTATCGGTTTCGCGGCCTTGGCCGATGCCTTCGGTGATTGAATCGCCTTCGGCTTTTAACTCACCATTTTCGTAGAATTCATACAGCGCTGAACCCATCGGGTCAGAAAGTTTTATCATAACGTCTTTGTTGTGTTCTTTGAGCGCCATGCCAACGCCGGCCAGGGTACCACCGGTACCGACCGAACAGGTAAAACCGTCAATTTTACCGTCGAGCTGTTCCCATATCTCCGGTCCGGTGCCAAAGGTATGGGCGTCGCGGTTGGCGGTATTGTCAAACTGATTGGCCCAGATGGCGCCGTGCGGATGGGTGTCGGCCATTTCTTTAGCGATGCGTTCAGAGACATGAATATAATTTCCGGAGTCTTTATAAGGCACTGCTTCGACTTCGCGCAAATCAGCTCCGGCAAGTCGCAACATGTCTTTCTTCTCTTCGGTCTGGGTCTCCGGGATCACGATGATCGTCCGGTAGCTGCTGGCACAACCGACCAAGGCTAAGCCAATGCCAGTATTGCCGGCGGTACCTTCAACAATAACGCCGCCCGGTTTCAGCAGGCCTTTTTCCTCGGCATCTTTAATGATGTAAAGCGCGGCACGATCCTTAACCGAGCCGCCGGGATTGAGAAATTCGCATTTTGCGTAAATATCGCATCCGGTGTTTTCGGAAGCTTCTCTTAATTTGATTAACGGCGTATTGCCGATAGCATCTCTAAATCCTTCACGGACGTCCATGATCTCTCACTTTTGTATTTTTAATTGGGTTCCCTCTATGTCGCAGAGACTAGCGGGGGTGGGCAGGGTGATCAAGTATTCGCGGCGTGCTAGAGGGCATTTTCTTGTCAAAGTGATCACGTTTCGTTGTTTGTTCAATTTAGCTACCATTTCTCGCGGATCATATCATGATGAAGTTTCAGCCATTGGATGGCGATTATAGTCATCGCATTGTAAATTTCACCACGATCCAGCATGGTAAAGGCCTCTTCTGCCGTGACGGTAAAAACGCGGATATATTCACCTTCTTCCGCCAGTCCATAGACGCCGCCAATGCCTTCCGCATCAACACAGCCGCAAAAAAGCTCAAGCGTTTCGGAAGAGCAACCAGGGCTCGATAAGTAGCGCATCATTGGCTCTAATTCGCTGATGCTGATGCCCGCTTCTTCTTCGGCCTCCCGGTGTGCGGTTTCCTCCGGCAGGTGACCAGGTTCGATTACACCGGCAACAATTTCAATTTGCCACGGTGAAGCGTTAGGTGCGGTATAGCCACCAATACGAAATTGTTCGAGCAGCACTACCTCATCGCGCTCCGGATCATAAGGCAGAAGGCCGACACATTCGCCACGTTCCAAAACTTCGCGCGAAAGTTTGTTGCTCCAACCTTGGTCAAAAACTTTGTGTTTGAGCTTGTAATGATCAATCCGCAAATAACCGCGATACGGGGTCGTTTGTTCAAGTACTTGAACCTCAGCCTCGGTCATATCGCCTCCATTTTTTGGTACTTCCGAACCAGATCGTTCGGGTCTAAACTGTCCACTTCTCTTAATTGCGGGAATATCTTAGCAAATAATCCAGCAATAAAAATAGTCCCGATGCCGCCAACAACAACAGCCGGGACAACTCCCCACCATTCTGCGGTGACTCCGCTCTCAAATTCTCCGACTTCATTGGATGCGCCGACGAAAACAGAGCTGACGGCGCTAACCCGCCCACGCATATCATCCGGTGTGATAATCTGCACCAAGTTGTTGCGTACAAATATACTGACCGAATCAGCAGCGCCCAGCACAAAGAGCGCTGTTAGAGACAGCCAAAAACTCGTCGAGACACCAAAAACGATAATCCCTAAGCCAAATATCGCAACGGCTATTAATAATATTTTGCCTGCCTTGCCGGTGATTGGGTATTGGGTGAGGAATAAGGCACCGGCAAACGCGCCAACCATATGCGTGGCCCGCAAGGCACCAAAACCAGCCGAGCCAACGTTGAGGATATCCGTTGCATATATGGGCAAAAGTGCCGTCGCGCCGCCCAATAATACTGCAAATAAATCCAAGCCAATTGCGCCAATGATGATCTGGCGCTTAATGATGAATTTAAACCCGGCGAGGATGTTCTCGATTGTCACTGGTGCCGTGCTGATGATCTGGGTGTTGGTTTTGATCAGAAATGTCATCGCGGCTGAACAAAAGAAGAGGAATACTACCGTACCATAGACCCATTGTTCACCGGCAACGATCATCAGCCCGGCGAAACCCGGTCCGGCAATCCTCGCCATTTGAAAGCCGCTCGATGTCCAGGCGACCGCATTAGCGAAATGCTCCTTGGGTACAAGCAACGGTACAATGGCCTGCTGAGCAGGGGATTGGAAGGTGCGCGCGATGCCTAAAAAAACGAGAATCGCAAGAATTGTCAGAAAACTGGCATTTCCGATTACTGTCATGGTGAAAAAGGCAACGGCGCAAAGAATCTGGAGGCTGACACAGGTCAACATGATCCGTTTGCGTTGGAAGTGATCAGCGACCGTACCGGCAACTAGAAACAAGCAAAAGAAGGGGGCAAATTGGGTAAGGCCAACCAACCCTAAGTCTAACGGCCTACCGGTTATTTGATAGACCTGCCAACTGACGGCGGTGATTTGCATATCAATGGCAAAAACACCCAGCACCCTGGCCAGCCAGAATGCGCGGTAATCAGCATGTTGAAACGCCACTCGCCCGGCTCTGGATTTGAAAGTAGCTTCTGATTCTGATGTTTCGTTCAAGGTGGGTTCCCGATAGGTCTTATTGTTGTTGTGGTCGAGTTTGCGCCTTTCCAGCAGATTGTCTAGCAGAAAGCATTAATGAAAATCGCGGGAGCCGGGCACCAGTTTTTTAGCATGGCTTTCAGGTTTGACGTTGGGTGAGGAGGGGGTGTCGCGTGTTCCCGTATCACCGCTATTGAGATAGCTCAACCGGTAGGAGAAATCATAAAGCTTTTCGGCCACTACATGGGTGACTATGCCTTCCCGCTGCAGTTTGCCTTCAAGACCCAGCAAATAAGAGCCGATGACAATACGGCGGTAGCGTTCCATCTTATGGGGCCAGATGATCAGATTGGCGATGCCGGTCTCATCTTCAATGGTGATAAAGATGGTGCCTTTGGCGCTGCCTGGACGTTGACGGATCAGGACAATGCCGGCCAATCGTACCATGCTGCCGGGTTCTGCTGTTGAGAGATCAGCACAGGTGAGGAGTTGTTCAGGTTGAAAACCGTCCCGTAATAATGCCATCGGGTGGGCTTTAAGCGACAATCGGAGTGCTTTGTAATCAGCCGCGACATTCTCACCCAAGCTCATATTCGGCAGCGTCACTGAAGGCTCACGGCGAAAGCGATGCTCCGGCAAATGGGCAAACAAGGGTAGGGGATTGGCATCGCTGAGGCCTTTAACCGCCCACAGCGCTTGGCGGCGGTCGAGACCCAAAGATTGAAAACCATCGGCATCGGCGAGTTTTTCCAGCGCGCCGCGTTTGAGACCAGCCCGGTCTTTTAGTAACTCGATTTGCCAATAACCATCCTCGCGGGCAGACACCAGATTATCGGCGGCGTCTTGCTTAAGTCCTTTTATCTGGCGGAATCCTAAGCGCAGTGCTGTTTTTTGATCATCCGGCGCTCGCCACCCCTCTTCTATTTTCCCGCGTTGTTCGATAACTTCCAGCGTATTATCCCACTCGCTGTCATTGACATCGACGGCGCGGACTTCGACCCCGTGGTCTTGAGCATCGCGGACGATCTGGGCCGGCTTATAAAAACCCATTGGCTGACTGTTGAGGATCGCTGCGGTAAACGCCGCCGGATAATGGCATTTGAGCCAGGACGAGACATAGACCAGCAGGGCGAAGCTGGCGGCGTGGGATTCCGGAAAGCCATATTCACCAAAGCCTTCGATTTGTTTGAAACAGCGCTCGGCGAAATCCGCATCATAGCCGCGTTCGACCATGCCGTTGATCATGCGGTCATGATAGAGCGGAATGTTGCCAGTATGGCGGAACGTCGCCATGGCACGCCTGAGTCCATCAGCTTCGCTGGGAGTAAAACCGGCGGCGACAATGGCGATCTGCATCGCTTGTTCCTGAAATAACGGCACGCCTTTGGTTTTTTCCAGCACATTGCGCAAATCCTCGGACGGATACTTGACCTCTTCTTCACCGCTGCGCTGCCGGAGATAAGGATGCACCATGTTGCCCTGGATCGGGCCCGGGCGGACAATCGCCACTTGGATCACCAGATCATAAAAACAACGGGGTTTGAGCCTTGGCAACATGTTCATTTGAGCCCGGCTTTCGACCTGGAAGACACCAATAGAATCTCCCAGACACAGCATGTCATAGGTGTCTTTGTCGCCGGCTGGAATATTGGCGAGGGTGAGCTTGACCGCGTGGTGTTGCTCGATGAAATCAAAGGCTTTGCGGATACAGGTTAGCATACCGAGCGCCAGCACATCGATTTTCAAGATATTCAGGGCGTTGAGATCACTTTTATCCCATTCGATGACAGTACGATCGTCCATCGTCGCATTTTCGATCGGCACGACGCTATCGAGGGGGTCTTTAGTGATGACAAAACCACCAGTATGCTGACTGAGATGGCGGGGAAACCGGGCAATTTGCTGGGATAGGTTCAAAACCATGCGCAGCGTTACGTCATTAGGATCAAGGCCGTTTTCGCGGATACGATCATCGCTGGGACGGTCGCGGCTGGGGCTGCCCCAGGATGAGCTGGATAACACCTGAATAGAATCCTCCGATAAGCCCATAACCTTGCCGATTTCGCGGAATGCACTGCGGGAACGATAGGTAATGTGTGTCGCCGTGAT
>CAJWIB010000013.1 GCA_913041095.1 uncultured Rhodospirillaceae bacterium
AATTTAGATTGCCTTTGAGATTGAAGTTATGGCTGTTCAACTCCTTCATCTCATTCTCAATGCTAGACAGTTTATTCTTCAAAGCCGCGCGAGCGCTAACGATCTCATTGTGGCGGGTATTGGAAGTTTCAAGTTTATTCTCTACCGAACGCAAATTTTGTTGCAAGGTAGCATTTTTCTCGACCTGATCGAGCATTAGGCCGTGATTTTTGCCGAGTTCCTGCGTCAATGATGAAAACTTATCTTGATACTCAGACACCTCTGAAAGCAGGCTGTGATAGACCATCCGGGCATCAAAAATTTCCCGGTTTTTTGATGCCACGACTTCATTGTGAACGAAGAAACTAAAAGACGAGAATATTGCCCATCCCGACAGCGCGACAACCACAACAAAAACAAACATTTGCAAAGTTTTTGAGACTTTAACGAAGCGGATTTTTCCATCCGTCCGAAGCATGAGTTCCCGGTCTGGAAAAAATCGCATTACAGCCCTTGCCCACCTATGGGTGAGATTTCCGCGTTGCATTTCGTGCATAAATTTTCTCTTCGACGCCTTATCCAGTTATGCCAAGCATTAGCTGCTTTGATTTCACCGCCCCCGAGCGCCACAAAACTGTCAATTCAAGAGCTCTTAAACCGTATCCGTTCATGGATTTTGATGCAAGCTCAATAACGTTGAAAGCCAGTATTTTTAACGATTTTTTGAACCAAATTAGTGCAAGGAAATAAAATGAAAATTTAGCTAATATTTTGAATGAGTTATTCCAAACTTACTATGGATTTTCCATTTCATCACCTGTAGGAATAACTGGAAATCGTAAAATCAAGCACCCATTAGGCCACAGTAGGTAAAAACTCGAATGAACCGAATCGCTTATTTGATTGCCATCTGGTTTGGCGCCGGATTGCTACCGATAGCACCGGGCACCTGGGGTTCTATTGCTGCCTTGCCCTTAGCCTATGTACTTGTTTATTGGGGTAGCCTGGAAATTTTCGCGGTCGCAACGATTGTGGTATTTATTATTGGCGTCTGGGCGTCGAATATTACTACTCGTGATATGGGAGGCGGAGATCCATCTGAAATTGTCGTTGATGAAGTCGCCGGACAATGGCTGACGCTTCTCGTCGTACCACCAGATTTGATCTTATACACCTGTGGATTTCTGTTGTTCCGGTTATTTGATATTTGGAAGCCCTGGCCAATTTCCTGGACCGATCAAAAAATCAAAGGCGGGATGGGTATCATGTTAGACGATGTGATCGCCGGCGTTTATGCTGGCGTCCTGCTCTGGTTAGGGCATTTTACATATTTGAAATATTTTGCAGGTTGATTGAGATGTTCCCAAGAGACGTAACAGAATTAACCATCGAGCTTATCAGCAAATGCCGCGACGCCGGGATTAAAGTCGCCACCGCGGAATCCTGCACGGGTGGATTGATTGCCGGCTGCCTAACCTCAGTTTCCGGATCTTCAGATGTGTTTGAACGTGGTTTTAACACCTATTCGAACGAGGCTAAAAACGAAATGCTTGGTGTACCGTTGGAGCTTATCAAAGAACATGGAGCCGTGAGCGAGTTCGTCTCTGTTGCGATGGTCGAAGGAGCGCTAAAAAATGCTCCGGTTCAGCTAACTGTCGCGGTTACTGGTATCGCCGGACCAAGTGGCGGCACGCCGGAAAAACCAGTGGGTACGGTGCAAATTGCCTCAGCCTGTGAAGGCAAGCCTACCATCAACAAACATTTTCTATTTGAAGGAGACCGTGATGCCGTGCGCCTGGCGACGATAAAAAAGGCACTGGAAATGATGTTGAAGCAGTTCGGTTAGAGAGTTTCCTACCTACATATATCAACGGGACAAGTCGTTACCGCTTTTCACTGACCCGTATACCGCATCCGCGCGTTTTTCGAAGGCATGAACCATTATTTTGACCGCTTCATTGAACACCACGCCGATCATTTTTTGCAAAAGCTTTGAATGGAACTCAAAATCGACATAGAAATCGACGGCGCAAGAACCATCGTCTTCGGTGATAAATATCCAGTGATTGTTGAGATATTTAAAAGGACCGTCCTCATAAACCACATCAATGCGATCCGGTGAGGACAATTTAACGCGTGAGGTAAATTTTTCTCTGAACATTTTGAAACCGATCACCATATCGGCAACAATTTCATCATTTTCATGACTTTTAATACGCGTGCCGACGCACCACGGCAGAAACTCAGGATATTCAGCAACATTTGAAACCAAATCAAACATCTGTTTGGGTGAATGTGGTAAATGTCGTTTTTCGGCGTGGGTCGGCATGATTATTTTTGTTTCGCTAGTTGCGTACTGAGAGCCTCCCGCAAGGCGGCAAAATCTTCATCCGCATGGTAGGACGAACGGGTAAAAGGCGATGAAGACACTTTTAAAAAGCCCTTTGCGTAGGCGATTGTTCCAAATTCAGCGAATTCTTCCGGCGTGACATAGCGATCAATGGAGGCGTGGAGAAGCGTTGGTTGCAGGTATTGACCGATGGTCAAAAAATCGACATCGGCCGAGCGCAAATCATCCATCACTTGTAAAATCTCTTCGCGGTTCTCACCAAGCCCCACCATGATGCCAGATTTGGTGAAGACGTCCGGGTCCAGTTCTTTGGCCTTTTGCAGTAGTCGTAATGAACGAAAATAGCGTGAGCCGGGCCGGATACTTTGATAGAGTCGCGGCACGGTTTCGAGGTTGTGATTGAAGACATCGGGCTCAGCCGCTATGACAATTTCTTGTGCGCCAGCTTTGTCGCGAAAATCTGGGGTCAGTACTTCAACCGTGGTTGCCGGCGCTATTTCACGAACTTTGGTAATGCATTGAGCAAATTGGTTTGCTCCACCATCATCAAGATCATCGCGGTCAACAGAGGTAATCACCATGTGGCGAAGGCCGGTTTTGAGCGCCATGATAGCAACGTTTTCCGGCTCCAACAGATCAACCGGGCCGGGCTTGCCAGTAATCACATTGCAAAAGGCACAGGCGCGGGTACAGGTGTCGCCTAAGATCATCACCGTGGCATGCTTTTGGGCCCAGCATTCGCCGATATTTGGGCATGCCGCCTCTTCACAAACAGTGTTGAGCTTAAGATTTTTCATTAGCCGTTTGGTTTCGCCATAAACGGGTGAGTTTGGTGCTTTCACCCTAATCCAGTCGGGCTTGCGGCCGCTAGGACGTTCTGCGGTGTTTTTAAACTGTGGATGCCTTAATTTTTCAACTTTACTCATAGTTAATACTTAGTACTTTTATCCAACATCACCAAATTTAGTCTTATAAATTAATATCATAACGCACCCAATTGGTTTCCGTGGCAACCTGGCTATAGAGTGCACGTGCGGTTGCGTTAGTTTGCGCCGTCATCCAGTAAATCCGGTGCCAATTTTCTGCTTTAGCGGTTTCTTTGAGCGATTCGATCAAAGCCCGACCAGCCCCCTGCCCTCGAGCGGTGAGATCGGTGAATAAATCTTCCATATAACAAACCGGTTTTGGTGTCCAAAGATTAAGATGCAGCACATAATTCATGATGGCGATAACGCCATGCTCAGGGTGTTCGGCAACGCGGCCAAAGGCTGGAACATCATCGTCAAGCAAACGCTTCCAGGTCACCTCAGACACCTCATCGGTGACGGTTGCCTGATAAAATTCAATGTAACCTTGCCACAATTTCCACCAACGATCACGATCACTAGCATCAACAGGCCGGATAATGAGATCAATCATTAGAAGTGGATAGTCCGGCCATATGCATCGAGCACCGCTTCATGCATCATTTCCGAGAGTGTCGGATGCGGGAAGACGGTTTCCATCAGCTCGGCTTCCGTTGTTTCTAGCGTCATACCAACCGCATAGCCTTGGATCAGTTCAGTCACTTCGGCGCCAATCATGTGCGCACCCAGCATTTCACCGGTTTTGGCATCAAACACCGTTTTAACGAGACCTTCGGGCTCACCTAAGGCGATCGCCTTACCATTACCGATAAAGGGAAACCGGCCGATTTTAACCTCATAGCCCTTATCTTTGGCCGCTGCCTCGGTGAGGCCAACGCTGGCGACTTGCGGATGGCAATAGGTGCAGCCTGGGATCTTTAGGGTATTCAGTGGATGCACACCCTTCTCACCGGCGATCTTTTCAACGCAAATAATGCCTTCGTGGCTGGCTTTATGGGCCAACCAGGGCGGTCCGGTGAGATCACCGATGGCATAAACACCTTTTTCGCCCGTTTCGCACCATTCGTTGATGACCACATGAGTGTGATCAACCTCTACTTTCGTGCTTTCGAGGCCTAATTCTTCGACATTGCCGACAATACCGACTGCCATGATCACCCGATCAACTGTAAGCTCTGTCGTCTCTTTATTTTGTTGGCCATTCTGTTCAATTGTGGCGGTGGCGTTATCTGAACCTTTGTCCAAAGCGGTGACCGTTGACGAGGTCATGATTTTCAGGCCGTCTTTTTCGAAGGCCTTATGGGCATGTTCGGAAATTTCTTCATCCTCAACCGGCAACACCCGCGGCAACACTTCAACGACCGTCACGTCTACTCCGAGGGTATGATAGAAACTGGCAAACTCGATGCCAATGGCGCCCGAGCCAACTACCAACAGAGATCTCGGCATAGCGTCTGGCACCATCGCTTCTTTGTAGGTCCAAATAAGCTTACCGTCGGGTTCCAACCCCGGCAGTGAACGCGCCCTGGCGCCGGTCGCCAGAATGATATGTTTGGCCGTCAAATCAACGACTTTTTTGCCGTCCTTTTCGACAGTTAGTTTACTTTTGGCGGCGAGCTTGCCATGGCCGTCAATCACATCAACTTTGTTCTTCTTAAGCAGGTAGCCGACACCGCTGGAAAGTTGCTTTGAGATGCTTCTTGAACGCTCAACAATTTTCTTAAGATCAAACTCTATACCATTTATATTCAGGCCATAATTGTCGGCATGTTTGGCGTTACGGTAGATCTCTGCACTGCGTAATAACGCCTTGGTAGGGATGCAGCCCCAGTTGAGGCAAATGCCACCTAAATGCTCCCGCTCAACTACCGCCGTTTTCATGCCCAATTGAGCGGCACGAATGGCGGTGACATACCCCCCCGGACCACCGCCAATGACGATTATATCATAAGATTTATCAGCCAAATTCGCCTCCTATAACAACATCGTCAGCGGGTCTTCGACCATCGTTTTGAAGACCTGCAGGAATTGCGCTGAAAGTGCGCCATCAACCGTGCGGTGATCGGATGCCAAGGTGCAGGTCATGACGGTGGCGATACTAAGCGCGCCATCTTTGACCACGGCTCGTTGCTCACCCGCGCCAACCGACAGTATACAGGATTGAGGCGGATTAATAATTGAGGTGAATTCCTTGGCGCCATACATACCTAAATTGGAAACCGTAAAACCGCCGCCTTGAAATTCTTCTGGCATCAGTTTGTTGTCGCGCGCACGCAACGCCAAATCTTTCATCTCAATAGAGATTTTAGCCAGGCCTTTTTGATCTGCACTGCGGATAATGGGAGTGATCAGGCCATCCTCGGTCGCCACCGCAACCGAAACATCAATATCGTCATATTGCTGGATGGCGGCTTCAGTCCAGGACGTGTTAACACCCGGTACTTTACGCATCGCCAATGCAATGGCCCGGATAATGAAGTCATTAACTGAGATTTTATAAGCGTCTTCACCCTCGGGAGAGCGGTCATTCAAGTCTTTTCGCATCTCCAATAACCGATCAATTTCACAATCGACCGTTACCATATAGCTAGGAATATCGCGGGAACTTGCGGTCAATCGTTCGGCAATGATCTTGCGGGCACTGGAATTGGGGATTTCGGTGTAGCTGCCCATCGATGGAATTATCGCTGGCAATGACGGCACGCCCGAAGGAGCCTGCGCGGTGGCTGGAGCAGCTTGAGCGCCGCCAGCCATGGCGGCTTCGATATCATTTTTAACAATGCGGCCATGAGGTCCACTGCCGGAAATTACCGCAACATCGATTCCTGCATCAGCCGCCATCCGTTTTGCCAACGGACTGGCGAAAATCCGCTCCCCTTTCTCGACCAGCGCTGCCTGGGGTGCAGGTTGAGCAGCTGGGGCTGCTTCTTCTGGCGGTGTTGCTTGAGGTGCCGGGGCTGTACTCGCCGCGGCGTCGGCAGCCGAAACATCCTCGCCCTCTTCCAGCATGACAGCGACCAAGGAATTGATGGCAACGCCTTCGGTGCCTTCAGCAATCACGATTTTCCCCAATACACCGTCATCTACAGCTTCCATTTCCATGGTTGCTTTATCGGTTTCTATTTCCGCCAGAATATCGCCTGCAGCGACTTGATCGCCCTCGGCTTTGAACCATTTGGCCAATTTTCCATCGGTCATGGTTGGAGACAGGGCCGGCATCAGGATTTTTATAGTCATCTCTTATCCTCCCCTTACCGGTAACACACGGCTTTCGCCGCAGTTATGACTTTGTCAGCATTTGGCAGCGTAGCCGCCTCTAGATTGTGGGCATAAGGCATCGGCACATCTTCACCGCAAACCCGGTTCACCGGAGCATCGAGATAATCAAAGGTATGCTCCATGGTGATGGCAGCAATTTCCGAGCCCATACCGGCAACCGGCCAGCCTTCTTCAACACTGACCACCCGATTGGTTTTTTTAATCGAGGTGACAATGGTATCAATGTCTAATGGCCTGAGTGAGCGGAGGTTAATCACCTCCGCATCAATACCCTCAGAATCTAGGGATTTTGCAGCTTTCAAGGCGACATCAACCATAATCGAATAGGCAATAATGGTGACGTCCGAGCCGTTGCGTTCGATCTTTGCTTTGCCAATCGGCACGACAAAACCATCGTCATCGGGCACCTCAAAGCTCTGGCCGTAGAGAAGTTCATTTTCGAGAAAGATTATTGGATTGGGATCGCGAATGGCTGATTTCAATAATCCCTTGGCATCTTCACCGGAATACGGCAAGACGACTTTTAAGCCGGGGATATGAGCAAACCAGCTGGCATAACATTGCGAATGCTGAGCCGCGACACCAGCCGCTGCACCATTGGCGCCCCGGAACACTGCCGGGCAACCCATTTGCCCGCCCGACATATAAAGCGTCTTAGCAGCTGAGTTGATCAGGTGATCCATCGCCTGCATGGCAAAATTAAAAGTCATGAATTCGACGATTGGTTTTAGCCCACCGAAGGCAGCACCAACACTGAGCCCAGTAAAGCCGTGCTCAGTAATCGGTGTATCAATTACCCGCTTACCGCCGAATTCTTCTAACAGTCCTTGGGATATTTTATAGGCGCCTTGATACTCCGCAACTTCCTCACCCATCAGAAAAATCGTGTCATCGGTTCGCATTTCTTCCGCCATCGCGTCTCTAAGTGCTTCACGAACCGTCAATGTGGTGGTTGATCCCGTATAGGCATCTTCAGATACGGGGGCAGGTTTTGGAGCAGCAGGTTGAGTTGGCACGGCTTCTGGTTCCGGCTCAGGGCTCGCTTCTGCGGCCGGTGGCAGCGCGCTAATTTCGACGTTCGACGCATTCTCACCTTTGTCGACAATCACCGCGATAGGTGTGTTGACGGCAACCCCTTTACTACCTTCGGCAACAATGATTTTACCCAGAATACCATCATCTACCGCTTCTAGCTCCATAGTCGCTTTATCAGTTTCAATCTCGGCCAATACGTCGCCGGATTGTACGACGTCGCCTTCTTTTTTGAGCCATTTTGCCAACATACCTTCGGTCATGGTTGGCGAAAGCGCAGGCATAAGTACCTGATTAGCCATTATTTTTTTCCTTCCTACGCTTCAACCAAGATGTCGGTATAAAGCTCGAACATTTCTGGTTCCGGGCTTTGCTGGGCGAAATCGGCGGCATCCGAGACAATTGCTTTCACGTCAGCATCGACTTGTTTGAGACCGTCATCATCGGCAGCCTTGGCGTCGAGAATATATTGCCGGGCGCGGTCAATGGGATCACGTTCCGAGCGGATTTTACTGACCTCTTCCCGGCTGCGGTACTTAGCCGGATCAGACATTGAATGACCGCGGTAGCGATAGGTTTGCATACCGAGAATATACGGTCCCTTGCCCGAACGCGCATGGTCGAGCGCTTTTTCACCTGCCTCTTTAACCGCCTGCACATCCATGCCGTCAACACTAACTCCAGGAATGCCAAAAGCCGCACCACGGGAATAGAGTTCTTTAACGGCTGACGCACGGCTCACGGCGGTACCCATGCCGTAGCGGTTATTTTCAATCACATAAACCACCGGTAGTTTCCAAAGTGCCGCCATATTGAAGGCTTCGAAAACCTGGCCTTGGTTGGAGGCACCATCACCAAAATAGGTCATTGCCACACCACCGTCTTCTTTGTATTTATGGGCAAAGCCCAAACCCGTCCCAATCGGCACTTGGGCGCCGACAATACCATGACCGCCAAAGAAGTTCTTTTCCCGGCTAAACATATGCATTGAGCCGCCTTTGCCTTTGGAATAGCCACCACTGCGGCCGGTGAGTTCAGCCATCACGCCTTTCGGGTCCATATCACTGGCCAACATGTGGCCATGGTCACGGTAGCTGGTGATAACAGTATCAACATCTGAGTTGGCTGCTGCCTGCATGCCGACCACAACCGCTTCCTGACCAATATAAAGATGGCAAAAGCCGGCAATCAGTCCCATGCCATAAAGCTGCCCCGCCTTTTCTTCAAAACGGCGGATTAAAAGCATGTCGGTATAATATTGCAGGAGTTCTTCAGGGCTGGATTTGGTAGGTGTGGATCTTTTAGTGGCTTTGCGTTTATTGGTGTCTTTCGCCATGAAATTACCCCTCTAAATGGCCCTTACGAGTCTTGATTTAGCCCCGCACTCATATCAATTAATATAGAGATTTACTCCCTAAAAACGAGCCACAGGTTGGACCTGAACTTATTGTTTGGCAACAATAAAAAAGTAATTAACATGAATATGATTAATTTATGAAAAATCGTGTAATTCTTGAAAACCACACACGTATTTTATGGCAACAATTTTTCTCTTCCTTGAGGATAAAATATCTATTGAAAGTGATAACTTTCCCGATATTAAACAGTTAAAACAGATCGTTCGGGATGTTGTTTCGCCGGACCACAATCTCGGTCATACAGTCCGCCCCAAATTCCGCCCAAACTCATACGCCTTCTCGACATTGGCGATCCGCAGAGCATAGCGTTTGTGCCAGACCTCTTTGCCGAGCTTTGTGTCACTTTGTGGACAGCATGTTCTCGCCAGGCTTTAATGGCTTCCGGGTTCTCCCAATAAGAGATCGTAATTCCCGCACCGAGTTTGTTGGCTAATGTTTAGACGCCGAGATAACTCGGCTTTTTGACCGCGAGTTCGAGCATTTGCGATGCCATGATGTCATAAGCTTCACGCTCAGCGGTTACGTCGATCTTTCCTGATGTAAAAATCACACTGTAATTAAGTTGGTTCAGGTATTTTGGTTTGCATCGGTCAAATACCTTTATGGCCGTTTACCGTTAGCGTCTAAAAATCACCACTTCGTCGGGTAAACTGTAACCCAGCATAAAGCGGGAGCGTTCTTCGAGCATGTCACGATCCAGACTACGGGGATTTAAAAGATTGACACGGTTCTGAACAAGTTCGCGTTGACGGCTGAGGTGAAGTTGAATGGTCTCGGCTTGAGTCACTTGTTTGGTCAATTGCCAATAGGCAATAAGCCCTCGATCGCCCTGAACCGCGTGGTAGGTAATGTAGACTATCAAGCACGCACCCAAAATCGGCCCAATGATGTGGCCTGAGCGTAATCGTATTTCACTAAGGACTTTCATGTTACCCCAATTGGCATTCTGCCAATCTTTACGCAAAGTCCCTGCCATAAATTGATTCTCGACAGAGATTCCAATTTCTATTGGAAAATCAATGCAATATTAAAACAAGGGAAGGATTTTTCTCCCTGGTGAACCCGTCTGGAGAAATAATTGCCTTCCCATTTAAACATGGGCCGGTCGTTTTTGCCAACCCGTTGATAGAAATCAACTATGATTCTGAAGTTTTAAAAAAATGTTAATTCTTCTTTTTAATAAAATAATTCTTCGACCGTTTGCATTCGAAAGTGCGCCTTACGACGACACGGTCCCATTATTGATTGCTCTGACCATGACAATCCCACATATGGACATTCGCTAATTTCGTCGTCGCATTATGCTTTGAAGCATCAACACATTCATCGTTGAGAAAACTTTTTATGTTGCCATTGTTGTCTATCGTCCAACGTTGTTTGGAGCCGAGATTACACGACCAAAGTACAACACGCACACCATTTTCACGATTAAAATTCGAAACCACCTGACAAAGATCACGCCTTGCATGTTTTATTTGACTGGTCTCCGGATTAATGCTCCATCGCTGCGCTTTAAATGGTGTGCGGCACCGCGCGGCTTTGATGTCCCGGCCCCGTTGGTAGCCATCAAAACACAAGTCGTGTAACTGACTTTTTAGTAATATATCATCCAGGGCCAAAGCCGGACTAGACGGCTCAAGACCAGCCCCAACGCGCGCTAAAAGATTGCTATTTTGCCATAACGTTCATTTTGTTCCCAATACGTTTGTTATTAATAGGATATACGACGTCCGAGCTTGTTTAACAATGTCACAAAAACAACGAAATGACGGGAGTCACAGGATGCTTTTATTAGCGAATTATAGACCCTCCGGCGAACTCAGCCGCTACTCCCAGTTCTTCTTCGATGCGGATCAGCTGGTTGTATTTAGCCAGCCTATCCGAACGTGACAGCGAGCCAGTCTTAATCTGACCGGCATTGGTGGCAACAGCGATATCGGCAATAGTGGCGTCTTCGGTTTCACCGGAACGATGTGAAATAACCGAAGTATAGCCTGCTTTATGTGCCATTTCGACAGCTTCCAAGGTTTCTGTGAGTGTGCCGATCTGATTGACTTTGATGAGGATAGAGTTGGCAACACCTTGGGCAATACCATCTGCCAGGCGATTGGGATTGGTGACAAACAAATCATCACCGACCAATTGGCATTTATCGCCGATTTCTTCCGTTAGGGTTTTCCAGCCGCCCCAATCATCTTCATCCATACCGTCTTCGATGGAAATAATTGGGTATTTACCCACAAGATCGGCGTAATATTTGGCCATTTCACCGGCATCGAATCTTTTGCCCTCGCCCGCTAGCTTATATTTGCCGTTTTCGTAGAATTCACTGGACGCGGCATCGAGCGCCAGCATGACGTCGTCGCCCGGCTTATAGCCAGCCGCTTCAATAGATTTCATAATAAAACCAAGGGCTTCATCCGTGCTCGATAGTCTCGGCGCAAATCCACCCTCATCACCAACATTGGTATTGTGACCAGCATCTTTGAGGCCTGATTTCAACGCTTGGAACACTTCGGCACCAATGCGGATGGCCTCAGTACAATTATCTGCGCCCACCGGCATGATCATAAATTCCTGAATATCGATTGGATTGTCGGCATGGGCGCCGCCATTGATGATGTTCATCATCGGTACCGGCAGCAGTTTTGCCTGGGTGCCCCCGATATACCGGTAGAGCGGTAAGGCAGCTTCATCGGCCGCAGCTTTGGCAATCGCCAAGCTAACACCAAGCATCGCATTTGCCCCGAGCCGGGATTTATTATCGGTGCCGTCGAGCTCGATCAATGTCTGATCGATATGCACTTGATCGTCCGCTTCCATACCGACAAGAGTCTCAAAAATCTCGGTGTTGACGTATTCACACGCCAGCAAAACACCTTTACCGCTGAAGCGTGCTTTGTCACCATCGCGCAATTCAACGGCTTCATGAGCGCCGGTTGAAGCGCCCGATGGCACGCCTGCCCGGCCAATCGCACCGCTTTCCAGTACAACATCTACTTCAACCGTAGGGTTACCACGTGAGTCCATAATTTCCCGGCCATGAATATCAATAATTGCGGTCATTCTATAAATTCCTCTTGGGTATTTTATTTATATTTAACTGAAGTTTACTGGATATTGTTTAGAAACTTCATCAATTTCCAACAGGGTCTCAATCACGGTTGCTAACTGGTTCAAATATATCATATTTGGGCCGTCACTCGGGGCGCTATCCGGGTCTTGATGGGTTTCCATGAATACACCGGCGACGCCAACCGCAACGGCGGCTCTCGCCAGTACCGGTGCTAGCTTTCTATCTCCACCGGAGGTTGAACCCTCACCGCCCGGCTGCTGTACCGAATGGGTCGCATCATAGATGATCGGATAACCCGTTTTAGCCATAATTGGTAGTGACCGCATATCGGAAACCAGCGTGTTGTAGCCGAAGCTGGCGCCACGTTCGCAGAGCATTATGTTTTTGTTACCGGTGCTCTCAACTTTCGTAACGACATTGGCCATATCCCAAGGCGCCAGGAATTGACCCTTCTTGATATTAAGCGCTTTGCCGGTATTGCCGGCAGCGATCAGCAGATCAGTTTGACGGCAGAGGAGTGCTGGTATTTGTAAAACATCGACGGCTTCACCAACCGGTGCGCAATCTTCGACACAGTGAACATCTGTCAATGTTGGCAGGCCCGTAGCTTCACCTATTTCAGCGAAAATCGGCAAAGCTTCATCCCGGCCAATGCCCCGCTCGCTGGCAAAACTGGTTCGATTGGCTTTGTCATAGGACGACTTATAAATCATCCCGATTTTAAATTGTTCGGCGATTTCCTTGAGCACAGTAGCCATTTCCAGTGCATGATCACGGCTTTCCATCGCACATGGACCGGCGATAATAGTTATTTTCTGGTCATTACCGACCGTATATGGGCCGATTTTTACGTTATTTAGGCTCATATTCTCTATACCAATCTCGACTGCTCTACCGCGGCGCGGATAAAGTCCTTAAATAACGGATGTGGTTCAAACGGCCGGGATTTCAACTCAGGGTGAAACTGCACTCCAATAAACCACGGATGGTCGGTAATTTCGACTATTTCCGGTAAAATTCCATCGGGCGACTTACCGGAAAAGATCATCCTTTTATCAGCCAGTTGAGATTCATAAGCCATATTGACTTCATAGCGATGGCGGTGGCGTTCATTAATATCCGTTTGCGCGTAGATTTGTTTGACCCGGCTGTGGTTGGCTAGGGTACAAGGATAAGCACCGAGGCGCATGGTGCCGCCCTTGTCACTTGCCTCGTCGCGCTGCTCGACAATACCGTCTTTCTCCCATTCTGTCATAAGACCAACGACCGCCTCATCACAAGGGCCAAATTCTGTCGTTCCGGCATTTTCAAGCCCAGCGAGATTGCGCGCCGCTTCAACCACCGCCATCTGCATACCAAAGCAAATTCCGAAATACGGTACATCGCGTTCGCGGGCGAATTTAGCCGCCTGAATTTTACCCTCAGCACCGCGTTCGCCGAAACCGCCGGGAACGAGAATACCGTGGCAGTCTTCCAGTTGGTGCAGCGTATCTGTGTCATCAGTCTCAAAAATCTCAGATTCCAGCCATTTCAGGTTCACTTTAACATTGTTGGCAATGCCGCCATGAGCGAGCGCTTCAGCCAACGATTTATAAGCGTCCAGGAGCCCGGTATATTTACCGACCACAGCAATGGTGACGTCGCCTTCTGGTGCAGTAGCGCGCTGCACCACGTCTTGCCAGGCATCGAGTTTGGGTGCTTTAGAATCAATGCCGAAATGACGGCAGACTTCATCATCGAGCCCCTGCTCGTGATAGCTGATCGGTACCTGATAGATTGATTTAACGTCCAAGGCCGGTACCACGGCCTCTTCCCGTACGTTACAAAAAGAAGCTACCTTACGGCGCTCGCCATCCGGAATTTCCCGGTCTGCCCGGCACAGAAGTAAATCCGCCTGAATTCCGACATTCAGCAACTCTTTGACCGAGTGTTGTGTCGGTTTGGTTTTAAGCTCACCCGCCGCAGCGATATAGGGCAGCAACGTCAAATGAATGTACATGGTGTTTTTCCGGCCCAATTCATTGCCGAGCTGCCGGATGGCTTCGAGGAACGGCAGTCCTTCGATATCGCCCACCGTGCCGCCGATTTCAACCAGGACAAAATCTTCGTCATCGAGATCTGAAACTGTGAAATTCTTAATTGCATCGGTAATATGCGGGATGACTTGAATAGTGGCGCCGAGATATTCGCCGCGGCGTTCTTTGGCGATGACATCGGAATAAATACGCCCGGTTGTTACATTGTCGCTTTGTTTGGCGTCAACACAGGTAAAACGCTCATAATGACCAAGATCGAGATCAGTCTCTGCCCCGTCATCGGTGACAAAGACTTCGCCATGCTGATACGGGCTCATCGTGCCGGGATCAACATTGATATAAGGGTCTAGTTTTCTGATACGAACCTTGAAGCCGCGAGCTTGAAGGAGTGAAGCGAGGGCCGCCGAGGCCAAACCTTTTCCCAATGAGGAAACCACGCCGCCGGTGATAAATATAAAACGCGTCATGGACCGATACTCTATATTATCAACTCTAGGGGTGAAACCAAAAGAGGCGGCACTTCTGCCGCCTCTTCGTAACTCTTTATATTTAAAGTATGTTTTATCACTTGCCCGGCACAGTCGGAACGCTTGGGACAGACGGCGTCGCCGGAGTTTGGGTTTGATTCGCCGGTTTGGCCGGCTGATCCAAGATCGAACCCTTCTCGCGGCCTTGATCCGCCAATATTGCGAGCGCCATTGAGGTGACAAAAAACGCCGTCGCTAATATTCCGGTTGAGCGCGTCAGCAGATTTGCCGTCGCCCGGCCGGTCATAAAGCCACCCATGCCACCACCGGATGCGCCTCCGCCCATGCCGCCAAGTCCGCCTTCGCTTTGCTGGATCAACACCAGGAAAATCATGGCAATCGCCAACAACAAGTGAATAACGATAATTACCGTTTCCATTACTTTATTCCGTTTCCGCTAAATTCTTGCCTTCATATAAATAAGTTCAAAAGCCTGCGAAGCAATCTTTATATCTAAAATTTAGGCGCCTTGTATATGTTTCGGAGGGATTTGGCAAATTAGATTTAATGTCGGTGACAATTTACTTTTTTATTGGTGCCGTAAACTGTGAGCAAATTTTTAAAAAGTAAATTGTCACCGAAATAGCTAGCGATATATTTTATTAGGAGCAGGCCTCCGCAATCGCCCAAAAATCATCGTGGGACAGGCTTGCACCGCCTACCAAAGCGCCATCAACATCCGCCAAGCCCATCAGTTCGACGGCATTACTGGGTTTAACCGAGCCGCCATACAGCAGGTGTATACTCGCCGCCTCATCAGCACCCAGCAGTTCTAAAATTTTACCGCGCATCATCGCATGAACATCCTGAATTTCGTCACTAGTCGGCGTGCGGCCGGTACCAATTGCCCAGACCGGCTCATAGGCAACTACAACATTGCCCGCGTTGGAGTCTGGTGGAACGGAGCCGGCAATTTGCGCCGCAACGACATCTATTGTTATGCCTTTGTCACGTTCGGCTTCGGTTTCGCCGACACAGACGACGGCGATTAGGCCGGCAGCCTGGGCAGCTTCGGCTTTGGCGCGCACCACATCATCCATCTCGCCATGATCGGTGCGGCGCTCTGAGTGACCAACGATGACGTAGCTGCAACCCAAATCTTTCAACATTTGGGCACTGATATCCCCCGTATGCGCTCCGCTTTCCGCCATATGGCAATCTTGACCACCGACTGCAAGATCGGTCTCATAAGCAACATCCACGACGGCATCGATCATGGTCGCTGGTGGGCAAACCAGCATATCGAAGCTCGTTGGAGCCGCAGTGTTCATCTTAGTCGCCAATTCCCCGACAAGCGGTATGGCGGTTTCACGGAGGCCGTTCATTTTCCAATTGCCCGCGATCAAGGGGCGTCGTTGAACACTCATTTTGTTTTCCTGTAGTTAGGCCAATAATTTGCCGCTTACTTAACATGGCAGGCTGGGCCTGGCTACAGCTCCGACGGCCATATTATCTCGTAATGTGTGGTGAAGGGGCTAAACACGTCAGTAATGTGAGATTCCACGACCTGCCTTTTGGCCGTATCACCATCCGCAATAGCCAAAGTAACTGTTGTACCAAAACGTTTATCGTCAGCTACTGAAATGGCTATTTCAAGGTTTTCATCTACCATCAGCGGTACCAACAGCCCGGCAAAAACCCGCTCGGTCGCATCGTGCCGTAAGGTCAACTTGGAAATCTTACCAACACCGGTCAACGGTAAGCTGTCGATAATAAAAATATTGGCGGGATTGGCAGCACGTTCGAGAATATTTTCTCGGCAAAAAGTCTCCAGGTCCGCTTCGGTTACCGTCGACTCTGGACTAAGCTGGACATAGGCTACGGGTAATTCTCCGGCATAGGCGTCCAGCTTGCCAACGGCCGCCGCTGAGACCACTTCGGCATGTTTATACAATGCATCTTCGATAATACCGGGATCAATATTATGGCCGCTGCGGATGATAACGTCCTTGGCCCGGCCGGTAACCCAGAGATATCCATCCCGATCCAGACGTCCGAGATCGCCCGAATTAACCCAACCTGGCTCATGGTTTTTAACAAACAACGCTTCGTCATGGCTGCTATCAACATAGCCTGGAATTATTCCTGGGCTGGACATGATTATGTTGCCGATTTCATCGATTACGCAGTCTCTTATAAAATTACCATCACTGTCCAGGGAAGCAATGCGAACCCGGAAATCGGGCATGGGAATACCGCTTGAGCCATAGCGCGGATCACCATCCCGGGGTGCCATGGTTGCAGCGCCGATAACTTCCGTCATGCCGTAGGTACAGATGATATCAACACCGGTTTTACGCTTCACTGCATGGCCAATTTCTTCCGGCATTGCCATGCCGCCGGTCGAGGAAACTCTGATAGTACTGATGTCCAAGCCTTCGCTCGGCTGATTAAGTAAAGCACTATAAGAGGTCACCACGCCGGACATTCGCGTGATGCCGAATTTCTCAACAATGCGCCAATAATTCTCGATCACGGCGGGCTCACGAAAGCCCAAGGGGCTGGGCACCAACACCGTTGCGCCAACCGACAATGGGGCAAGCGTGTCGGAGGCTAAGGCACCGATGTGAAACAGCACCCCGCCGCCAAAAAGAATATCATCCGCCTGAAAGCCAATCATCGTCGCCAGATCGGTGACTTCATGAAGCAGCCCAAGGTGAGTAATTCTGGCGAGCTTTGGGTTGCCGGTGGTGCCGCCGGTATGAATATAAGCAGCGATATCATCCCAGCCAACGGTCAGCTCGAACTCTAAAACATCATTTTCAATGCTGGCTAAAAGCTGGTCAAAGGACTGAATGCGTCGATCCGTGGATGTTGGCGGGGTAATTTCCTGTCCTGGTGGCGTCACATAGAGAATGTGTTCTAGTTCCGGCAAATCTGGTAGTATAGTTTCGACTTTTCCCCAAATCTCATAGCCCGGTACGGGTCCTAAAGTGATCAACATTTTTGATCCCGCTGCCCGTATAATTTCTGCCAGAAATTGCGGTTCCAGCATCCAGTTAACCGGAAAAAACACGGCGGCTGGTAGACAGCCGATTAGAAACATGAACTTTTGCGGTAAATTCGGCATCAAGACCGTGATGGGATCGCCTTTGTTGACACCAAGCACATGTAGCAGATTGGCAATGCGGCGGCCGCACTTCGCTAACTCACCATGGCTTATAGTCAACGGTGTCTCTGCGGGATCACCGGCAGAGAGGAAATGCAGCGCCGCGTGATCTGGCCTAATTGCCAAGCCGGCCGAGATAGCTGCAAAACAGTTGGCATGTTTAAGGCGCTCCTTGAGAGGAATTTGTTCAATTGCCGCAATATCTGTGGTGTTAGCGATCCGAGGCAACGCCTTCATGGGCGCACGCCAAAGCTGGGCGGGCCCGGCGTTCTTAGAGGCGCCACGGTATTGGCAAATTCGCAGAGCAGCGGCCGGGTATCACGTGGATCTATAATTTCCTCAATACCAAAGGCTTCTGCCGTTCGGTAGGGCGAGCGAATTTTATCGAGCCGGGTCTCGATTTTCGTCAACTCAGCACCATAATCATCTGCAGCTTCAAGCTGAGCCCGATAAGCAGCTTCAATACCACCTTCGATCGGCAGCGGGCCCCAATTACCGGACGGCCAGCCATAACGATGACCGAGGCGATCTGCGGGGCTATTGGCGGCCCCAGCCAAACCAAAGGCGCGGCGAATGACAATTGTGCACCAGGGCACTGTTGATTGCTCAATCGCCGCCACCGCCCGCATGCCTTCCCGCACGGTTCCTTCTTGCTCAGACTTTGTGCCAATGGCAAATCCAGGACAATCCACTAAATAAACGATAGGCAGATGAAATGTCTGGGCGAGATCGACGGCGCGGGCTACTTTTCGGCAGGCTTGAGCAGTCCAGGCTCCGGCCTCATGCATTGAATCATTAGCCAACACCATCACCGGCCAGCCATCAAGCCGCGCCAGGCCTGAGATCAAAGAGCGCGCCCAATTTTTGCCGATCTCGAAAAAAGAGCCTTGATCAACAACTGTACCAACAATCGGCCGCATATTGAAAACACGGCGGTGATTTTCGGGCACAATTTTGATCAACTCTTCATCACGCCGCTCGGAGTCGTCGGTAATGTCTCCACGTTCCGGGAGCTCATACACTGAAGATGGTAAATACGATAAAAACCTACGTGTTTTTTGAAACGCTTCTTCTTCGCTTTCGACTACATCATCGATAACGCCGTTGCCGGTATGGATGGCGCTGCCGCCAAGTTCTTCGCGACTTACTTTCTCGCCAAGGCGCGCGACCAAAGGTGGCCCACCAACAAACATTGCACCGATATCTTTTATTATCAGTGAATAGTGACTGGCCGCGATCTGCCCAGCACCCATACCGGCGACCGATCCCAAGGCTAGGGACGTCACCGGCACCATGGAAAGATTCTTAGTTAACCAGGACAACATTTCAAGATTACCGGGTAGCAGGGAATAGCCCATATCCTCGACCATTTTTATCGAGCCGCCGCCGCCACTACCCTCAACCAGACGGATGATGGGTAGGCGGTTCTCAAAGGCCATGCGTTCAGCAGCCAATCTTTTTTCCATGATTGAGGCATCTGAAGATCCTCCTCGAACGGTGAAATCATCGCCGCCGATGACAACTCGCCGCCCTTCTACATGGCCGCGACCAAAGACAAAATTACTGGCGGTAAAGTCTGTCAGCTCGCCGTTTTTATCATATTGCCCTTTACCGGCGATGGCGCCGATTTCATGAAAAGTATCATCGTCGATCAGGGCAGCGATACGCTCGCGGATGGTCAACTTGCCGTGCTCGCGTTGCCGCGCGACTTTATCCGCACCGCCCAATTCATTTGCCAAGGCTTCGCGACGGCGGAGCTCTTCGATGGATTTTTCCCAACTCATAATAGAAATCTCTTTAATATGGCAAATTAAGACTGGCTACCGTTTCAGCGGCCAAATATTTCAATATATTCA
>CAJWIB010000014.1 GCA_913041095.1 uncultured Rhodospirillaceae bacterium
ATAAATGAACTTAATAATACAATAATCAAAACAGATTACGCTCACAGACCAAAAATGATAGATCTTATTTACACATTTCGTTTGATGGTCAGGTTTTGATAAGTAGGAATGGCAACCAATTTAGTGGAAAAACCGTTGATATTTCTGCCGGTGGATTAGCCGTTAAGATTAACGAGTCTGAAACATCTGGAGAAAAACCATTTGAACGCGGTGACCAGGTGACCCTTGATGTTGAAGAGTTGAGTACGTTGTCTGGCAGCGTCATTCGGATAAAAAATGCCGACGTTATAATTCGGTTTGATTTAGATCAGCGTTTGAAAGAACGATTGTTGGCGGAGATCATGATAGTTACTAATAATATTTAATAAGAAAATAACGTTGTTTAATGTCGTTTGTCAGCCGTTCCACAAACATTATTTTTACACTGTCTAACGCAGCTGTTACTACAACTATCCTTAACTGGCATTATAATAGATATTGATGTTACCAAACAACCAAAGAGAATTAGATGATCCAGTATTTGCATCCAGTATTTATTAGAATTAGCGTTTTTATAGGCCTGCTCACCGCGGGCTTTGTCCTGCTGCCGGCGAATATTTCCTATGCCGCTGGACCAAATTTATCTGGTCCGATGCATGTATTTCAGCTGGCGCCGAGCACGCGGCCGCGCCCAACTACCACTTGGAAAGATGCATCCGGCAAGAATTTAACCTTGGCGGATTTTTTCGGCAAAGTCGTTTTGGTAAACTATTGGGCGAGCTGGTGCCCGCCTTGTATCCGTGAATTACCCTCCATCGACCGCCTGCAGGCTAGTCTTGGTGGTGATAATTTCACTATCGTCGCCATCAATATTGACCGGGGTGGAAAGCCGATCGCCCGCCGCATGACTAAACGTCTCAAAATTAAGCATCTGACTCTCTATCTTGATCGCGAAAGCAATTCAGCGCGGAGTCTGGGTGTCCGGTCCATGCCGACAACTTTTGTTTTTGACCGCAAAGGCCGGGAAGTCGGAAAGCTCGAAGGCGGTGCTGAGTGGGATGATAAAGCAGCTGTCGAGCTCATTAATTACTTTATCAAAAACCCCGGCTATGCCGATAATCTGCTAAAAAAATAATTTAACTTAAGGCAATTTAGCTGGCAGGCTCCGGCTTGGTACCGAGAATTTCCTCAATTGTCGTGCGTAAAGTTTTCATTCTAACCGGCTTATAGAGAAGATATAGATCACCGTCTTTAGCATCGCCGGTAGTTTTCTTATAAATGTCACCAGTAAATAAAATCACCGGTATATCGGTTCTAAAATTTTGCCGCATATTTTCAATAATTTGCGCACCGGTATGATCGCCCGGCAACCTATAATCAACAATTACAAGGTCCGGTTACCCAAATAAATCGTTACAAAAATTCGTAAACTCATCATTTGTCACATTGACATAAGGATAGGTTGAAACATCATACCCAAAATGTTCCAGATAATCACCAATCGCCTGAAGAATGGCCGGCTCATCATCAATCTCTACGTTACGAGCCATTACACACAGTTTCAAAGTAAATTAGAATTTCTATTTTATTAAATTAAATCATTTGGCAAAGACTACAGAACTATTAGGAAAGGCTTAATAAAAAACATATCGTGGCAACCAATTACTTGAACACCTGAACTGGGAATGGTCATATATTTTTCAATCGGCAGTTGTTGTTCAAATCCAGGCTGGTGTTGCAAACCGTGGCAATAACTTCGTAGGCAGACCTACAATCCCATCATCTCCGCCATTTTCGCTTCCCGTTCAGTCGCCGTCATGAAGCCCGGATCAGCCCGGCAATATTCTTCGTTCTTTTTCATCACTTCCTCATCGCTCTGATCAAGATCAAAATCGACGACATGGGGCTGCGGAATATACCAAGGCGTATGAAAATAGGTTTCAATCATATTATCTTCTGGATCTTCGAAATAGATAGACAAGGCATTGCCATGGGTGCGGCAACGAATTTCTTCGACTCCAGCCTCTTTTGCTCGGGCTCGAATTTCCCGTAACTCAGACAAATTCTCGATCAAAAAAGACATTTGCTGATTCAAGTGAAAATCAACGTTATCGGGTCGCCCCGAAATCAAGACAAATTGATGATGTTCTTTCGGATCACTTGACATAAATACCACGTCAACATCAACATTGGGATGAGGCCCGCGATCGGTCGGTGTAAGACCAACAACGTCGGTATAAAACTTTTCCATCCGGTCGATATCTTTAACGAACAAGGCAAAATGCGTTAAACGCGGCTTGGGTGTAACAATTGCTTGGGCAGACATTCAAACCTCCTTCTCGTAAAGAAGTGAGCCTCTCACAAATCAACTTTGGCGTATTTGATAATTGTCAATCTGGCTAATGGGTAAAATTTAGCCGAACATCGTATCGGGCAGGAAGAGGGCTATGTCCGGAAAGGTAACCAGAATTGCCAAACAAGCTGCCATGGTGAACCGGAACGGCCAGATGCCGCAGAAGATGGTTCCCATTGGTACATCCTGGCGCGATGCCGCGAACGACAAATACATTAATGCTTAACTGGCGGGATAATCAGACCCATTTTCAACACAATCACAATGAACACTCCGAACCAGATATGGCTCAATCCCAACTCTAACTTAAGCGGTGGACCAATTAACGGGGGCAGGCCATTCTCCCAAAACTGTTTTCTATTTTTTCAAATCTATACCGACCATTTTAGCCAGTACCTATTTTAATGGTTAATTACCCCTAACAATCTAAAATTCAAAGTCAATTAATCCTACCTTAAATTTCAATTACTTTAATTATGTGTGACCTCTTTTGCATGTGTTCGTTCTCACCCGCTTGATAGACCCACTTATATTTTGTTTAAACTAAATAATAATTGAGAAAAAATAGCTGACAGGACTTGGGCGGTATCATCACCCAGGTAATTAAATATCCGATAATAATATTGACAATGTGGTACAAGTTATTAAGGCTAAAAACCGGCTTAATGCTGGGGGGAACGCTATTTCATGACCACATCATCAATATTGTCAGTAGAACTATATTTAGCGGGGAATCATGGCGGATAGTCAATCTAACGAACCGCCTCTGTTAGAGGTCAATAACCTCTTTACCCATTTTGATACACCACGCGGCATCGCCCATGCGGTTGATGGCGTTTCCTTTAAATTGGAGCGTGGCCGCACGCTCGGCATTGTTGGTGAATCCGGTTCCGGCAAAAGTGTTCTGTCACGCACCATTATTGATATCTTGGCAAAAGACGGCTCAGTTCTCCATAAGGGTGAAATTATATTTGAGGGCCGCGACTTGCGCCAACTTCCGGAAAAAGAAATGCGCGAAATCCGCGGTCGCGAGATTGCCATGGTTTTTCAAGACCCGATGTCGTCACTCAATCCAGTTAAAAAAATCGGCAAACAGATTACGGAGGTTCTGACCAAACGGCTTGGCATGACTAAGCAGGCAGCTAATGTGCGGGCCGCTGAACTAATCGAATCGGTTGGCATTCCCGATGCCGAACAGCAACTTGCTCGCTTTCCCATGCATTTGTCTGGCGGCATGCGCCAACGTGTAGCCATCGCCATCGCCATGGCGTGCGAGCCCAAACTATTAATTGCCGATGAACCGACCACCGCTCTCGATGTCACCATCCAGGCGCAGATTTTGGATCTCTTGCGTGAACAACAAAGAGAACGGAATATGTCGGTAATTCTTATTACTCACAATCTCGGCATTGTCTCCGGCTATGCGGACGATGTCGCCGTTATGTATGCCGGGAGAATTGCCGAGCGCTGTTCGACCGATGAGCTGATAGCCCATCCACGCATGCCCTATACCGAAGCTTTGATGAATTCCGCTCCGGCCTTGTCCGATCCGCCGCATACGCGCTTAAACGCTATCCCGGGCCTGCCGCCAAACTTATTGGACGTTCCGCCTGGCTGCCGCTTTCATGCCCGCTGTCCAAATGTCCAAGATAAGTGCAAAGTCGATATGCCCGAGCTTTTGGTGGAGGATAATTCCGAACATTCGTTTGCCTGCTGGCACCCGTTGGCAAACGGCAAAGCCGGTGAAATGGCCAGCGGGTGATTCCAATAATGAGCAATGCTACTCTTCTCGAAGTCAGTGATGTAACCGTCGAATATGTTACTCAAGGCCAGCGCTTTGCCGCCATTTCTGATGTTACTTTGGATATTGCTGAGGGCGAGACACTCGGTCTGGTGGGTGAGTCAGGTTGTGGTAAATCAACTACCGGACGCGCGATCATTCAATTACCAACACCGACCGCCGGTCAGGTCAAGTTTGAAGGCCAGGAGCTTACCGGATTAACTCACAATGATATGCGGCCAATTCGTCAGCGCCTGCAGATCATTTTCCAAGATCCCGTTTCCTCGTTAAATCCACGCCGACGAGTCAAAGATATTGTCGCCGAACCGCTGATCATTGACGGCTTGAAAAATACCGCTGAAATTGATCGCAAAGTGCGCGAAGTGCTCATTGCAGTTGGCATGGACCCGGACATCACCATGGACCGGCGGCCGCATCAGTTCTCGGGCGGTCAGTGTCAGCGCATCTGTATTGCGCGGGCCCTGATTATGGAGCCGAAGCTAATCGTCTGTGACGAACCGGTCTCAGCATTGGACGTTTCGGTGCAGGCGCAGATATTGAATTTGCTCGAAGATATGAAGGCGCGTTATGGCTTAACCTTACTGTTTATCAGCCATGATCTTGCAGTTGTGAAGAATATTAGTGACCGGGTGGCCGTCATGTATCTCGGAAAGTTCTGCGAATTGGCCGATTCTGAGCGAATTTATCAAGCTCCCGCCCATCCCTATACCGCGGGCTTGATGGCGACAATTCCTGAAATTGGTGATAAGGCTATTGATAACGTGCAAGCCTTGGCGGGCGAGATTCCGTCACCGCTTAATCCACCAAGCGGGTGCCGCTTTAGAACCCGTTGCCCCTGTGCGCAAGAAAAATGCGTTGCCGATGAACCAGCTTTTAGAGATATTGAACCGGGACACCAAGTGGCCTGTCATTTTCCTCTGCTGGCGAGTAAGTAGAATTAAGTATTTCAGATTAAAACTTTTGCATCTGATCCCGGTTTTTTCCTGGTGATTTTTGCGAGTTTTATGGTGCTCAATTTACTGCCGGGTGATCTTGATAGCGCCGTTGATCAAGGTTGGCACTAAATTTTGCGGATTAAGCTCAGCATATATTGATAACAACTTGCAAAACAAACTTAGCCCTTCCGTTTTTGAAGGGACATGCTTACTATCTTAGTCGAATAATATTAAATCAGAGGAGGATATTGTGACTGATAAAGTAAATAAGACTAAATCCGAGAAGACGACCGGCTCAATCATTAGCCGCCGTCAGTTTACTGCTGGGGTTGCCGCTGTTGGCGCTGCGGCATCGGTTGGACCGTGGTATATAAAAAACGCCCGCGCCGCTGAACCGTTAAAGGTCGGTGTGTTATTGCCCCGGTCCGGCGGCCAAGCACAAATCGGTATTGATTGCCAGCGTGGCGCTGATGCAGCTTTGCCTATTTTGAAGGATCTCGGCTATCCAGAATTAAAATTCATGCTCGCTGATTTTGAAACTAAAGTCGATGTCGCGCGTACCCAGACCGCTAAACTAATTGACGAGGGTGCTCATTTGGTCGTCGGCGCTTTCGATTCCGGCGCTACCATGGCCGCCGCCCAAGTATGCGAACAAAGAAATATTCCCTTGGTTGTGAATATCGCCGCCGTACCGAAACTGACTGGTATGGGACTCAAATGGGTATTCCGTAATTTCCCCCATGGCCCGATGATCGTCAAAGATGCCTTTGTTAACCAAAAGGCTCTTTTCAAAATGACTGGTCATACGCCTAAAACGGTTACGCTGATGCACGTCAATGACACCTTCGGCTCAAGTCTTGCTGGCGCGCTGTTCAAATTGGCGCCGAGATTCAAAATGCCTTACAAGATTGTCGAAAAGATTTCCTACGATCCTTATGGCCGGGATTTGTCGGCTGAAGTCAGGAAAGCGAAAGCCAGTAAAGGCGAGGCCCTTTGGGTGGTCAGCCGCTTGAATGACGCGATTATGATGACCAAGGAAATGGTCAAGCAGCGTTTTGAGCCCATGGGCATCCTGAGCACCGGACCCGGCTGGTACGATCAGGAATATATGAAAGCCACCGGCAAATTCGGTGATGATGTCATTAGTTTGGTGCCGTGGCACGATTCCAACAAACCGCTTTCGAAAACTTTGGAAGCTTACTTTGCAAAACATCATCCGGACCGTCAGGTTAATCCCAACCATACCTATACCTTTGAGGGCATTATGGTTGCAGCAGACGCCTATAAGCGGGCAGGATCCACCGATGCAAAAGCCCTGCAGGCTGCGTTGAGAACCACCAACATTACCAATAATGTGACGACGGCGGAACGCATCACGTTTGATAAAAACGGCCAAAACCCGCATGTGAAAAACTCTGCGGTGCAGAACCGTGGTGGTAAAAATTTGGTTATCTTGCCACAAAGCGCGGCGGTGGCTAAACCAATCTGGCCGATGCGCCCGTGGAAGAAACGCGGTTAGTATTGTTGCTTGAATAGGTAGAATAGGAGAGCAACCGTGGACTTTTGGACGCTGGCCAACGCGCTGGCAACCGGCCTGCTGACGGGGCTTGTCTACGGGCTCTCTGCACTTGGCCTTTCGGTTATTTTCGGCGTTATTCGCATCGTCAATTTCGCTCACGGTGAGATTATGGTGATGGGAATGTTTTTCGCTCTGGTTATGTTTCGCTGGCTGGGACTCGACCCGATGCTCAGTGTTCCCCTCGCTGCTGCGATCCTGTTTGTCTTCGGTTACGCCTTGCAAAGTACGGTGATCAGCCGAGTCGCCCATTTGCCGGACCATATGCAATTTCTGTTATTGGCGGCCATTGCCGTAATGATCGTCAATGGTTCTTTGTTAATTTTTGGCCCCGACCCTCAAGCCATCAATATTTCTTACTCCTTCGATTCCTTCGATATTGGCGAAAATTTAATTATCGATAAGACCAGGGCCTATGCGGCGATCGCGGCAGTTGCGATATCGGGTCTGTTGTTGGGTTTTTTCAAATATTCCCGTACTGGCAAAGCCATCCGCGCCTGCGCCGATAATTATCTCGGCGCTCAAGTGGTAGGGCTTAAAGTTGACCATCTTTACGCGCTGACCTTTGGCATTGGTGCGGCTTGTTTGGGCGCAGCGGGATGCGTTCTTCTGTTGTTGATCGAAGTGCACCCTTATTTGGCCCCCGGCTACACCTTATTGGCTTTCGTCATCGTCATCATCGGCGGTCTCGGCAGCATGACCGGCGCTTTGGTAGGCGGTATTTTGATAGGAATGTCAGAAGCTCTGGCAGCAATTGTTCTGCAACCTTCAATGAAATCAGCTTTTAGTTTTGGTTTACTTATCCTGGTGTTGTTGCTGAGGCCGCAAGGATTGATGGGGAAATCAGTTAAATGATGGGAGTCAATTTTCTGGCCGATCTTACGATTAAAGGCAAAGCTGGGCTGTTGCTGATTTTAGCTATCCTGATCTCGCTACCCTTTTGGTCCAGCTCTTATATTATTTCCGTTGCCACCATCACCCTTTATCTAGCAATCTTAGGCCAATCCTGGAACCTGATGCTTGGGTTTGCCGGATTGCTATCCCTTGGCCATGCGTTGTTTGTTGGTATCAGTGCCTACTTGGCCGCTTATGTTTTTTCTGTCCTCGGCCTGCCGCCGGTAATCAGTGTTTTTCCGGCCGTTCTTCTGGCGATCCTGATGGGCATGCTGATCGGCTATCTCGGTTTCCGCTTTTCCATCGGTGGCGTTTATTTTGCGCTCCTGACCATTGCTTTTGCCGAACTGGTGCGGATCTCGGTGGATCATATGGGTTTCATCGGCGGCACCGAGGGCTTGTTCCTCCCAGTTTCTGAAGGCGACCGTAAAGGCGTTGATTTGATCAATCTACGTGGTCATCCTTTTATGTTTTATTACCTTGCCATGGTGCTAGCTTTTTTGACGCTTGCCGGTTGCCGCACTTTACTCAAAAGCAAGCTCGGCTATTACTGGCAAGCCATCCGAGACGATCAGGATGCGGCGCAAGCTCTCGGCATTAACGTCTTTCGCTATAAAATGTACGCGGTGATTTATTCCTCAGGCATTGCCGGGGTCGCAGGAGTTTTCTATGCTTTTTATCAAAACAGTCTATTCCCTGAGTCTGTCTTCGGCATTGAACGATCTATCGAAGTTACATTGGGTCCCATTGTCGGCGGGGTCGGCAGTTTGTTTGGGCCGGTGTTAGGCGCTTTTATCCTGACACCCTTGGGCGAAGGGCTGACAGAGTTGATCGATTTTTTAAAAAATTCAGGCATCATCGATCCCAAATTGAAATTGAACGGCTTGAAATTATTGATCTGGGGACTGGTGGTTTCACTGATCGTGTTGTTCAAACCAAGGGGTATTTGGCCGTGGCTAAGTGATAAGCTTGGCTTCTGCCGAACGGAAGGTGATTAGATGGCCGCCTTCCTTGAAATTGAAAATGTCAGCAAAAGCTTTCGGGGATTGAAGGCTGTTTCCAACGTATCCTTAAACGTCGAAGAAGGCGGTATGGTGGCACTGATTGGGCCAAACGGCGCCGGTAAAACGACCTTATTCAATCTTATCGCCGGCGTTTTCCCAGCCGATGAAGGACGCATCACCCTGGCCGGCAATGATATTTTAGGGCTGAGGCCGGATCAGATATGTGACGCCGGTATTAGCCGGACATTCCAGCTGGTCAAACCCTTTCCCGATATGACGGTTTTGGAAAATGTAACAGTCGGCGCCCTGCATGGCGCCCAGAATATCCAGGAGGCGCGGAAGGCGGCGCGCAATAATGTCGAGCTGCTTGATCTGGCCAATAAAATCCACTTGCCAGCCCATAGTCTGACCTTGCCGGACCGCAAGCGTTTAGAAGTTGCCCGGGCTTTGGCGACCCGACCAAAATTGCTTTTACTCGATGAAGTAATGGCGGGGTTAAGACCGACAGAAACCGATGAAATGGTCGCGGTATTCAAATCGCTCAACCAGGAAACAGGCATTACTATTTTACTGATCGAGCATGTCATGCGGGCGGTGATGTCTTTGTCGCATCATGTCGCAGTACTCCATCATGGCAAAAAAATAAGCGAAGGAACACCCGGACATATCACCCAGGACCCAGAGGTTCTGGATTGTTATCTCGGTGAAGAGGAAGACGTCTGATGCTTAAAGTCCAAGACGTTGATCTTTACTACGGTGATGCCCAAGCGCTTGAAGACATTAACTTGCATATCAAAGAAGGTGAAATTGTCGCCATCATTGGGGCGAACGGTGCCGGTAAGACATCACTGATTCAGGCCATTGCGGGTATCCATACCCCGTCAAAAGGTTCTATTACATTTCGGGACAGTGACATCACTCACCTGCAATCAAGCGCCATTTGCGAACTGGGCGTCGGTCAGGTAGCCGAAGGTCGCCAAATATTTCCCGGGATGACCGTCCAGGAAAATCTAGAAATGGGCGCGGTCATTAAACGCGCTCGTACCAAGGAAGCGGAAACATTGGACCGGGTTTTTGAGATGTACCCGATCTTGAAAGAGCGGCAGACCCAGGCGGCAGGTACTCTTTCCGGCGGCGAACAGCAAATGCTGGCAATCGGCCGCTGCCTGATGGGACAGCCTAATCTTATCATGTTCGACGAACCTAGCCTTGGATTGGCGCCGGCCATTGTCCAGGAAGTATTTCGGACCATCCATCAGTTGAACGGCGCCGGCCTCACCATCATATTGGTCGAGCAGAATGTTGCGGTGTCATTAAAATTAGCCAACCGCGCCTATGTGCTGGAAAACGGCCGCATGACTCTTGAAGGCAGTGGCGAAGAGCTCCTCCACGATGACCGGGTGCGCCAAGCTTATATGGGGCTTTAGGGCGAGCACTTCGGCAACACGTCCGGGCGGAAGATTTAACCGGCACTTTGGTCTATTTCGCCGCCAGCGACAGTGACCACATGACCGGTCAAACCCTGGCCGTCGATGGCGGCGGAATTTTATATTAAGCAATTATCTCTTTTATCGCTGCTTCAAATTCGTCAGGTTTAAAGTTAAACGGCCCTTCACCACCGACATAGTTCAGCATGCTGTCAGCATCGACGAGATAAAGCCGCATCGGAATGGAAATATATTTACTCTCAGCATCATTATCGATTGAATCGATCAACATCGGCATCTGTAAATCCATCATCTGCTGACAAACCGTGGCGATTTCTGTGCGTTCATCGTCCGTCCCTGGCTCATTATAGCGAATACCATCACGAACATTTTTTGCTGTCCGCCAGCCGTCATCGGGATGGGCTTCGCGAATGTAAATGCTGAGGAATTCAACTTGGTCTTTATAGGTGTTGTAAATTTCGTTTAGGCGCACGGCCCAATCACGATAGGGTGGTCAGGTATAGGAGCCGAATATCAGCCCAACCGGTTTGCCGCGCAAACTCGACAAACTGATTTTCTCACCGGTTCGTCCGTTTTCCCGCTCCAGCACATCCAGATTAAAATCCGGTGCTTTACTGCCTTGCTCGGGCACATTTACTTGACGCGCCTTATTTTCCGCCATCATGGCGTCAAATTCCGGCTCAGTCATATCAGAAACCTGCAACCAGATCGCCTTACGATCTGCCGGTGTCATACCGGGCTTCATATCGGGAACGCCTGAGAGATCAAGCTCTCCTTTTACTTCAATAGACATGTATCCCCCAATTGGAGTTAAGTTCAACGAGACTGTGCAAAATGCTTTACTGACAGTCAAGAAATTCTAGATTGGTAGCGGTCAACTTCCGGTTATCTAGTTGACAGCCGGCATTTACATTTCAGACTTTTAACGAGATATCTAAAATCGGCATCGAAAGTCAGCGAGGAATAAGCTTCGGCTTCCGTCGAAGCTAGTGGCGGAATACCGCCCTGACACGGTACGCATACTTTAGCCGTTAAATCACTTGGCATTGCTTTATCCTTCGAGTATCAAACTCGCAGATTAGCATAAAGAGCTGTTCCAAATAGGAACAATTTTTATAGGTGAATTGCACCAAGCCATTTGGTCCCTTAAAATACACCCATATCAATTAACTAGGGACAGGTTCCTCAGAACCTGCAAATTATTATGACCGAAGCTTTTATTTGTGACGCGATCCGCACTCCCATTGGCCGCTATGCTGGCGGGCTTTCATCCATTCGCACCGATGATTTGGCCGCTTTACCGATAACCACCTTAAAAGAACGCAACCCGTCTGTCGATTGGGAGAAAATAGATGACGTAATTTACGGCTGCGTCAATCAAGCGGGCGAAGACTGCCGCAATGTCGGTCGTATGGCATTACTTTTAGCAGGTTTGCCCGAAAGTGTACCTGGCGTCACGGTCAACCGGCTTTGTGCTTCCGGCATGCATGCCGTCGGCAGTGCGGCACGCGCGATCAAAGCCGATGATGCCGATTTTTATATTGCGGGAGGTGTCGAAAGTATGTCGCGCTCTCCTTTTGCGATGGCGAAAGCGCATACAGCGTTTTCCCGCAATGCCGAAATCTATGACACGACCATTGGCTGGCGTTTCGTCAATCCCAAAATGAAACAACTCTACGGTACTGATGAAATGGGTGAAACCGCCGAGAACGTTGCCGAAGATTATAAAATTTCGCGCGAAGACCAAGATACGATGGCGCTGCGGAGCCAATTGAAGACTGAAGCGGCGCAAGCTGACGGCAGGCTGGCCGAAGAAATAATGCCCGTTACCATCCCGCAGCGTAAAGGTGACGATATTATCGTTGATAAAGATGAACACCCGCGGGCAGGCTCGACCATCGATGGATTAAAAAAGCTCCGCCCGGCCTTCCGGGAAGGAGGGTCGGTGACTGCGGGTAATTCGTCGGGCATCAATGACGGCTCCTGTGCGCTGATCATTGCTTCAGAAGAGGCTGCAAAAGAACACGGGCTGACGCCGAAGGCGCGTATCCTAGGGCTTGCAGCCGGTGGAGTACCACCCCGGGTCATGGGAATTGGGCCCGTACCGTCGACTCAAAAACTGCTCGCCCGGCTCGGTCTGACGATGGATGATATGGATATTATAGAATTAAACGAGGCCTTTGCGGCGCAAGGTCTGGCCGTACTGCGTGAACTTGGTGTCGCCGATGATGATGAACGCGTCAATCCGCAAGGCGGCGCCATTGCGCTGGGTCATCCGTTGGGCGCCAGTGGCGCACGGCTGGTTACAACCGCGATGTATCAGTTGCAACGGAACGGCGGTAGCCATGCACTTTGCACGATGTGTGTTGGTGTCGGCCAAGGCTCTTCGATAATCATCGAAAAGGTCTAAAAGAAAAATCGAGGACACTGTAAGGCCAAGACAGGCCAGAAACTAGGGGTGCTGGTAAATTGTCCGGTCAGTAAGGACAATCGCCGGGGACTTGCCAAGCATTTCAACTTGTATTTCGCCAAGGAAGTGCCGAGCCGCGACGAACTGTTCGTCGATGTTGGTCGCGATATTTAAATAATAATTTCGGATGGGTCGCGCCACGTCGATACCGCCTTGATGGACCAACTGCCAAATTTAGGCTTGATTTACGTGATGTCAGTCGGCCTCGACCATTTAGATGTCGAAGCGGCCAATACCAGGGACATTAAAGTTACCAATGCGCCAAGCTGTGCCGATCACGCCTTTGCTCTGCTGCTAAGTGTCTCTCGTCACATTCTCGCAATGACCTGTCAATGCGGGAAAACGAAGCCGATGCGGAATGCCCAAAATTTTGTTTAACAACAAATTACAGCCGGAAAATAGGTATTCTTGATTTTGGTTCACTCGGTTGCGAGATCGCGAAACGCGCGCCACTTTGTGTCATAGATAACGTAGTTTTATCGCCACATCTATCCCGTAACACGGAGGAATCGTGGCAAAATCGTAATCAACTCGCCCACCAGAATTTACTGGCTTTTCTCAACAATAAAACATCGATCAACCAAGTCTGCTGAACCTTTATAAATCACAATAACCGGCGCTTGACCTAACTGAGGTTTTGTCACATCTTCCCTCACACCAAAAGGAAATCGTTCTAAAATTACTAGGTATACCAATAAGTTCAGCGTGCATTTAGAGAACTTAAAATTTGGCTGAACTTAGTTTTCGCCAGATTATTTGGTCGAAAAGTGCAACTAAGATTATAGGGAAAAATTAAATAATGAGTGCGTCATTTGCCATTGTCGGTTCCGGACCCTCTGGAATGTACGCCGCCGATGCTTTGTTAAAGAACTTTCCAGATTGCCAAATCGATGTATTCGATAAATTACCAATGCCGTTTGGTCTAATCCGCTATGGCGTGGCACCGGATCATTTCAAAACCAAGAATACAGCCCGGCAATTTTCCCGCACGCTCGACCTCGATCAAGTACGCTATTTAGGCAATGTCGAAATTGGCCGTGATCTTTCGGTCGACGAACTCAAAGACAATTATGACGCCGTCCTGTATGCCACCGGGATGTATAACGATCGTCTGTTGGGGATTCCTGGCGAGGGCTTACCCGGTGTATATGGGGCTTGCGCCTTTGTCGGTTGGTACAATGCTCACCCGGATTACCGCGATATTGATCCAATGCTGGATGGCGGCAATGTTGCGGTTATCGGTATCGGCAATGTCGCCCTTGATGTCTGCCGGGTATTGGTAAAGACTCGCGCCGAAATGCAGGACACCGACATTGCTGCTCATGCACTTGAAGCGATTGAAAAAATGCCGATTGAAGAAGTTCATATGTTCGGCCGGCGGGGTCCGGTTGAAGCCGGGTTTACGCCAAAAGAGCTAGGCGAGATATTTGACCTGGAGCGCTGTGCCGTAATAGTTAATCCAGATCAAATCCCAGGTGAAGTGACTGGTGATTTTGAAGGTCGCGAGAAAGGTGTTAAAGAAAAAAATCTCGCTACGCTGCGTGAATTAGCGGCTCAGGACAAACCCGAAAAGCCGGTCAGGTTACAATTTCAGTTTTATGCTTCGCCGGTTGAGATTCTCGGTTCCGGCAGGGTTGAAGGCATTCGCCTGGAACGCACCGAAGTTATTGACGGTAAAGCAGTAGCTACGGGCAAAACTTTTGATGTGCCGTGCTGTTCTGTCATTACGGCGATTGGTTATTATGCAGATCCGCCAGAGGGCTTGCCGCTTAGAGGGGCGACCATTGAAAATGTTTATGGCCGGGTGCGCGATAATATTTACGTAGTCGGTTGGGCCAAGCGCGGCTCGACCGGTACCATCCCCACCAACGGTCCGGATTCGCGCAGTGTCGTTGAACTGCTAATCGAAGATATTAGTGCTGGTGCCATTGAGCTTGGCAAGCCGGGTGGCACCGCCATTAATACTTTGCTATCTTCAAGGAATATCCGAGTAGTATCGCGGGAAGATGTCAATACCATTAGGGCCGCCGAAGTGGCCAACGCTGTCGACGGGCATCCGTGGGAAAAATTTACTCGCATTGATGACATGCTGGCCGTACTCGACTAATCTGAATCAATGCTTGAATGGTATGTCCTTGCGGTGATTGGCTTCGCACTCAGTTTTGATCAGCACCGGACTGTTCTAACAGCAGGTGTTCCCTACCCGAGTTTTGGCCTGACGCCGGTCCTGTTTGATGCGGCGGCCTGGGTTGGCGGCATAGCGACACTGGCGATGTTGATTGCAGGATTTTTCTTGGGCGCTTGGTGGTGGCCTTTTCTCGCCATGGTAGTTGGTACCGGCACGAACTATTGCGGCCGCATCGTTATGCCAATGGAATACCGCTTGGCAGTATCGATTGCCAGTACACTCATGGGGCTCGGTGCCACCATCGTCTTTTTCAGATAGCTATAATTATTTTTGGCGCATCACGATTGTTACCCACTCGCCAAGCTCGACGCGGCTGTGAAGCCGTAAACCTTGCTGATGATGCGCGGAAATAATGCGATTGGCATCACCCTGCAAAAGACCTGACAATACCGCCCAACCTCCTGGAACTAAATGACGGCCCAGATTTTTCGCCATGATGCAAAGTGGGCGAGCCAAAATATTGCTGACAATGAGATCATATCTGCCGGCTTGCACCACCGGATGATCGTAGCAGCTGGCACAGATACTGCGGACAAATTGCGCCACCCCATTGATTTTGGCATTTTCATGTGTCACTGCGGTGGCGATTGGATCAATGTCAGAGGCGACGACCGGTATGTGCCAGCGCTTGGCGATGGCGATTGCCAAAATACCGGAACCACACCCTATATCAAGCGCGCAGCGCACTCGCCAATGATCCATCTTATCCAAAGCCAGTAAACAGCCTTTGGTTGAACCGTGATCACCGGAGCCAAACGCCGTCCCCGCCGGTATTCTGAGGCCTATTTGGCCATTTGGCACAGCTTCCTCATATTCGGCGCTGTGGACAAAAAAGCGCTCGGTTGAAATCGGCGGAAATTGCTTAATATTATCAAGCACCCAATTGCGCATAGGGATTTGCGCGATCTCTATATCCGGCACCGCTATTTCCAGTGCCTCGGCAGTGAGCTTGATTGCCAGCCGGATTGCTTTTTTGTCGGGTGGCTCATCGGCAAAGCCAAGCAGCTCAGCTTCTGCATTCTCTTCCCGTGCCGACCAGGCAACCGATGAGACGTGCGGCTCTAATGCTTCGGTAAAAGCATCACTAAATTCCCGCAATACCACAATGGCAACCCGATAAAGGGTGTCAGTGGTGACCATTAGGCCGGATCAACAAAGCTATCGATGACTTTTTTGGTACCGGCTTTCTCGAACTCGACTTCCAGCTTGTTGCCATCAGCAGACAACACTTTGCCATAGCCGAATTTTTGGTGAAATACCCGCGCACCAATATCAAAAATACCATTGTTTGAGCCGGACGGCACTAGCCAGGCCTCGCCTTCAATCACCGTACCATCGCTGGCATGGCCGCGCTTTTTAGGAGCTTCAACGGAAAACGAATTAGCTGTCTCACGTAAACCGGAACCACTTGAGCGCAAACCAGCTTGCGCACCGATCCCGCCATAGAGACCCTGCTCCGCCATTTGCTCAATATTGTCCGTTGGCAGTTCGTCAACAAAACGGCTCGGCAGAGAATTTTGCCACTGATTGTAGATGCGGCGATTGGCGGCATGGAATATCAATGCTTCTTTCTTTGCCCTTGTGATGCCGACATAAGCCAAGCGGCGTTCCTCTTCGAGCCCCTTCGAGCCTTCTTCATCGAGGCTGCGTTGATGCGGAAACAAGCCTTCCTCCCAACCCGGCAGAAAAATCGTATCAAACTCCAATCCTTTGGCGGCATGCAGCGTCATCAGGCTAACCTTGTCTTCGGTTTTGTTTTCCTCATTTTCCATCACCAGACTGACATGCTCGAGAAAGCCTTGCATATTTTCAAAATCCTCGAGACCGGAGACGAGCTCTTTCAAGTTTTCCAACCGCCCCGGCGCTTCGGGGGATTTATCGCGCTGCCACATTTCGGTATAGCCGGATTCGTCCAAAATAATCGCTGCCAGTTCCCGATGCGACAGCGAGACTAAATTAGCACGCCAGCGTTCAAAATCTTGGATCAAATTCTTCAATGACGTCCGTGCCTTTGGTTTAATCTCATCGGTCTCAACGATTAATCGTGCCGCCTCATACATTGGCATGCCCCGGGCCCGCGCTAGTTGATGAACCGCCTGCACGGTCGCCTGACCAAGACCGCGTTTCGGCACATTGATAATGCGTTCAAAGGCGAGATCATCATCGGCGCTATTAACGACGCGAAGATAAGCAATAGCGTCCCGGGTTTCCTGGCGCTCATAAAAGCGCGGCCCGCCGATGACCCGATAGGGCACACCGAGGGTAATCATACGCTCCTCAAATTCCCGCATTTGAAAGCCGGCCCTCACTAGTATCGCAATTTCCTCGAGGCTTTGACGTTTGCTTTGGCGGGCCTCTATTTCATCGCCAATCATGCGGGCTTCTTCTTCGCCGTCCCAAACCGCGCGCACTTTAACCGGATCACCGGCATCCACACCGGTCCAGAGCTTTTTACCCAGCCGTCCCTCATTGTGAGCAATCAGGCCGGAGGCGGCGGCCAGGATATGCGGCGTCGAGCGGTAATTTTGCTCAAGACGAATCACCTCGGCACCCGGGAAATCTTTTTCAAACTTGAGGATGTTGCCGACCTCAGCACCCCGCCAGGAATAGATCGACTGATCATCGTCACCAACACAGCAGATATTTCTATGTTCCTGGGCGAGCAGACGCAGCCAGAGATACTGGGCGACATTGGTATCTTGATATTCATCGACCAGGAGATAGCGGAACTTCATTTGATATTCGTGGAGGATATCGGCATTTTCGGTAAATAATGTCAGACATAACAATAAAAGGTCACCAAAATCAGCCGCGTTCAATGCTTTGAGCCGCTCTTGATACTCTCGGTAGAGATCAACCAAAATGCCTTCAGCGAATTCTGAACTTTCATCCTTAGAGACTTTATCCGATGTCAGGCCACGATCCTTCCAGCGTTGGATCACCCCCATCAAAACGCGCGCCGGCCATTTTTTATCGTCGATCTGATGGCTTTCCATCAATTGCTTAAGCAGGCGCACCTGATCATCGGCATCGAGAATGGTGAAATTACTTTTGAGTCCAACAAGTTCGGCATGACGGCGGAGGATACGGGCACCTAAGGCATGGAACGTGCCGAGCCACCAGCTTTCAACCGGCCGGCCCGTAATCATCGCGACCCGGTTTTGCATTTCCCGCGCTGCTTTATTGGTGAAGGTGACGGCGACAATTTCCCATGGCCGAGCTTTACCATGAACCAATATATGCGCGAGCCTGGTTGTTAACACGCGGGTCTTACCCGTGCCTGCTCCGGCCAACACCAAAACCGGTCCCTCAACTGCTTCGACGGCGCGTTGTTGCGCGTCATTAAGACCATCCATGTAAGGAGGTGGCGTTAAAGTAGTGGAGGAAGCGGGTGCTTCTGGTTTCTCTGAAAGTTCAAACGGGTCTGGCATGCGTCAGTATATCACGCCATTTCACCAGTCCCAGCTAAAAGCAAATTGGGATTTAAGAAAACAATCCGAGCGGTTTATCCTTAATAAACCCGGCGTTCAAGCCCCACCATTCGCGGGCGACCGAGGCATAAATTTCACGGATATGAACCCGGTATTTAAGGTTTTGATTGTCGAGATCATTGAGCGGCGATTGCTCACCATAGAAACCGCCGTTGACTTTACCACCGAAGAGGAAATGCGGTGCGACCGTGCCGTGATCGGTACCTTTGCTATTGTTTTCGTACGGGCGGCGGCCAAATTCTGAATAGCTCATTACCGTCACCTTACCCCACAGGCTCTTGGCTTTCATCAATTTGGCAAACGCCGCAACATTGGTGGCGATATCGCTCAACAATCCAGCATGCAAGGGTTCCTGGCCGGCATGGGTATCAAATTTACCAATCGTCAGTTTGATCAC
>CAJWIB010000015.1 GCA_913041095.1 uncultured Rhodospirillaceae bacterium
CTTAGCCGGTGGCACGTTTGACATCTTTGCCGTCTTCTTGGCGCTTGGTATTGGTATGGCACTACCGTTCATCTCAATCGCGCTGTTTCCGCACCTCACCAGCCGTATGCCCAAACCCGGCAATTGGATGAATACTTTGAAAAAAATTCTTGGCGCTGCCTTAGCTGCCACAGCGATCTGGCTGCTGTCAGTTTTGGCCATCCAACTCAGCACCAGCGTGGCTCTGATCGTCGGTGCCTTGATGATCGCCATAGGCCTCGTGCTGGTGCTGCGCAATCGTCTATCGGAGAGCCGGCAGAAACTCGCCTCGCTGGGCATCATTGTCGTTATTATCGGTGCCTTCTGGACGCCCTATACTTACACACCCTCCGCAGCACTTTTAAACACCTCAATGAAAGAAGCGTATTGGCACCCATTCGCGCCTGAAACCATTCCCGGACACGTCGCCGAGGGCAAAACCGTCTTTGTCGACGTCACCGCCGAGTGGTGCATCACCTGCCTGGTCAATAAAGTCACGGTGCTAAATCGTGGTCAAATTCACGAACTTTTATCGAGCGGTAAAGTGATCGCCATGCAGGCCGATTGGACCCGGCCCGATCCCAAGATCGCGGCCTATCTCAAAAGTTTTGGCCGATTTGGTATTCCGTTCAATGCCGTTTACGGCCCAGGTGCGCCCTTAGGTAAAACCCTGCCCGAATTGCTGACCACGGCTATTGTCCTGGACGGACTAACGGAAGCATCGAAGGGTACGATTTTAGCCAAAAAATAAATTACTTGGCAGCAGATTTGATCAGTTTGGCTTCGTAGCGAATATTGTAATAATTGCCGGCAATGATCACGATGGCGCCAGCAAAGAGCGTCAACTCAAAACTTTCTTGATAAAAAACGTAGCCGATCACCGCGGCTAACGGCATGCGCAAATAATCCAGCGGAATGACGGTCAAAGTATCCGCCACCTGGAAAGCCCGGGTCACGCAGTAATGCGCCGTCAGCGCGGTCACTCCTACCAGGACGATCCAAAGTACATCATTCGTTGTTGGCTGCACCCAGGTGAAGATGGCCGGAACAAGACCGAACGGAAGCTGCATTAAATTCATATAAAATAATATGGCAAGGGGTGAATCAGTAACCACAAGGGGCTTTGTCGTGATATAAGATACCGCGTAGCCAAACGCCGCGCCAACGACGATAAGCGAAGCTAGATCAACCACTTCAGCGCCTGGTTTCATAATAATTAAAACACCACCAAAGCCGCAAATTATGGCGATGATGCGCGCATGGTGCAGTCGCTCACGCAGGACGATAACTGCCAGCATTGCCGCCCAAACCGGAATGGTAAATTCGAGCGTAAAAACTGTTGCCAAGGGCAGCATCGAAATACCCAGGAACCAGCCGAACTGACCACCAAAATGAAAAACATTGCGCACTAAATGGAGCTTGAGCCTCTCGGTTCTAATCTCATGCCAACCAAACCGCATGACGAAAGCGAACGTAATGGCCAAACCAACAATTGAGCGAAGCGTTAAAATCTCAAAGGTGTTCATCGTATCGGAGAGTTCACGCACAGCGATAGCCATAATCAGAAAGGATAGTACCGCCCCACCCATCCACAGAAAGCCTTGGGTCAAAGATGCGGTATCAGCCGCAGGTTTTTGCGTCATCCTGGGTCCCGACCCTAGATGCGTTCCGAGAGCCAGATGGCCAGGCGCGAGCCGGATTTAATCGCGGCTGACAGCACCGGGTAACCAGGTGCTTGTTCGGCATCATTCTCCAAACCAATATCGCGGTGTTCAATCTCCTCTGCTTTGAACTCTTCGATCACGTGCTGAAGCTCATTTTCTTTATCGTTTTTTGGCAAGGCTTCTAGTTTAGCAGATTGATCGGCGTAATGTTCCTCGATGACTTCTTCGACGGCAACCGTACAGGCCATGGCGGCTTCCCGGCCCAGCAAAGCCGTCCCGGCACCCAAGGCAAATCCGGCGATATGCCAAAGCGGCGTCAGTGCTGTCGGCCGCACTCGGCGCTCAACCACCAATTTATTAAAAGCCTCCAGGTGTTTTTCTTCCGCCGCCGCCATTTCACGTAAAATTGGACCATCTTTGGTATCACCCAACACAGCCAATTGTCCCTCGTAGATGCGTTTGGCACCGTATTCACCGGCCTGATCGACGCGAATAATCCGCTCAATCATCTCATCCTTGGTTGGATCGCCGGGCAACCGGCCATAATGTTTTGCTTTGCGGGGCATTGGCTACTCTAATTCCGTATTATATTTCTTTAAGACAGTGGCGCCAAAAAAACTAACTGCGGCCAAACCGATCGTTGCTGCCGTATTGTAGACGGTCATCGATAAGCCAAACAAGGTCCAGTCGACCTCATCACAGCGTTTGGGAATTTTGGTCATCAATTGACCAACAAAGTTTTTAAAACTTGTCAGCGGTTCACCGCCGCTACTACCGCAACTCGTCGCCGCTTCCCACCAATGCTGCTCAACGCCGCTATGGTAAAAAGCCAAGGCAGCGCCCAGCAGAAAAATAACGCCAACGACTTTGAGCGTCCCCGCCTGGTCAGCCATTTCAGTATACATGCCAATACCTGCAAAAAGGATGACGGCAAAATAGGGGATGCGTTGATATTTACAGAGAATGCAGGGCTCCAAATCAAATACATATTGCGCCGTAAATGCTGTCGCCAAAGCGCCAATACTCGCCAGTAGTAAAATGCTCAATACAATTTTATCGGCTTTTTCTGTCATCATTATAAAAGCATTCTAAAGTAGATATTTAACCACGACAAAGCCGCCAATTAATAAGATACAGAAGAGGACAAACAGAAGCCCAAGGCGGCGCTCGATAAAAGCTTTTATCGGTTCACCGAATTTCCACAGCAAAGCAGCAACGATAAAAAATCGTAATCCACGGGCGAGCATCGACGCGACGATAAAAACCGGCAGGCTCAACCCGGTCACGCCGCTCAAGATCGTAATTACTTTGTAAGGAAACGGTGTTACGCCAGCGAAAAAGACCGCCCAAGCGCCCCATTCGTTATAGGTTTCCTGAAATTCGGCGAATTTGGAGCTATAACGATAAACCTCCAGTACCGGCTTACCGATCTGCTCGAACAAAAAGAAGCCGATGCCATAGCCGAACACACCGCCAATGACCGAGGCCACCATACAAACACCGGCAATAATCCAAGCTCGATCACGCGCAGCCAAAACCATCGGGATCAATAAAATATCTGGTGGAATCGGAAAAACCGAGCTTTCCACCAGCGATATCAGCGCCAACGCTAGGATAGCGTGTTTGTGCGCAGCTAAGCCTAACGTCCAATCGTAAAGACGGTGCAGCATGAATTTATTATTCTCCAAAACCGTCCCGTTACTATCGGGTTCGGGCGGCAATGGCAAACTTGCATTACGTCCGATGACGATAAGATATTACCCGTTTGCGTTATAGCCGAGCCGGTTGGAGACAGATTTAGAAACGGCCAGAAGCTCGCGGGTAAGCGGGCCGTCCCAATCGACATTGAAATGCTTTTCCTGACCAAGCAAGGTTAAAGCGCCAGCGATATTGCCAAAATGATCAAACAACGGGGCAGCCAGGGCATTGATGGTTGCCTGTTCTTCGCCTTCGGTCCGGGAAATGCCGCGAATCCGGACATCAGCCAAAAGCGCATTATAGCTTTCCCGGTCTTCTAACGGCAGCTCGGGCGCCAGGAATTCATCGGCCGTGTCCTTTGGCAAAAATGCCGCGAACACCCGGCCGGTTGCTGAATTGACCATGGACAGGACGACGCCGACCCTGGCCGTCGTTACCAAAGGCCTAGAACCTTCGGACATGCGTACGATGGTCGGTCCATGACTGCCCCAGACGGCCAATAGACAAGATTGATCAGTGCGGTTACGCAGTTCGGCAACAGCGTCACCAGCGATGTGAACGATATTTAGCTGAGACAGCGCCGTCAGTCCAACATTGAGGGCAAATTCACCGAGACCGTAACGCCCGCCCGCTACATCCTGTTCGACCATACCACTGCGTTGCAAACTGACCAGATAGCGGTGGGCTTTTTGCGCCGACATATCGGCAGCCTCAGCCAATTCTTTGAGCATAGCCGGGCGACCAAATTCCATCAGCACTTTAAGGAGGTGCATACCGACCTCGACCGACTGTACCCCGAAGCCTTTCTTCGGCTCTTCACTTTCCGGATCAGATCTATCTGTTTTTGGTGTTTCCTTATTCATCTTCATCTATCAAGCAAGATTGGTTAACCCGCCACCAATTTATTACCGATGCAAATGAGGCAAGCGGACCGGCAGATAGACGCCGGCCTTAATCGACGAGTATTTCATAAAAAAATCACCGATAATGGAAGCCAAGCCAATCACTGCCAAAATGTTCGCCGATAGCGGTGCGATTGTACCGGTGGTCAGAATAAGCGGCACCACAAGCCCGATCACCAGCGTGCCACCGTAAAAATAGATCGCCAACCGACCGGCCAGCAAATCATTGATCGAGCGTTTGGCGGTTTCATCACCACTTGAAATAGCGCCTTGGATTTCCAACGCCCAAAGCACAATCACCACGGCTGTCACACCGATCCATAATTCCAGTAAGCCACCGTCGCCAGCCAACTCATGGCCGCGCAGTGCCAACATCAGAACCAGAGCAGCGATACCGCCACGGATGGCATAGGCAATGTAGAGCACCGGATGCAGGGTTGAGTTCCAAAACGGAATACCTTTCGAGGCGGTATAGACGAAGCCCATGTAGCCCATCATCGTCAGCGATCCGATCACCGCCAAAATATCACCAATTCCCGACAATAGTGATTCGACCCCCAGCGGTGCGCCCAGTTCGTTTCGCGACAGCAAATAAAGCACGCCACCGATCAAGAAAAAGGTCAGTCCCCAGAAACCTCTCGAGACCCAAGAGGTTTTATAACGTTGCATCATATTGAGAACTCTTTCGGGCCGGGCCAGATTAACCAGATGAGCGAGCCCGCCGGAACACGCCAGGACGTAGGACAAGACTAAGCCGTCAAAGCTACCGTAATATCTTGATAGCAACCACCCACCGGCGGCAACGCCAACCAGGAAATGGCCATAGATGAGAAATGCACCACGGCCTTCCGCCCATTCTCGCTGAGGCCGGTATTCGCTTTTTAAATCATTGATCAACCTGTCGTATCTTGCACTGGTCACAGCTCACTATCCTTCTTTTTAAGCCGGTAAATAATAGACATTGGGTTTGGTGCCTTTATCCGGATGCAAAACAAATCCAGCACGCTCCTTGATGAGGCGACTGACATTGCTGGTCGGATCATCGAGATCGCCGAAATGACGGGCAACGGTTGGGCAGTTGGCGACACAAGCCGGCTCTTTGCCCGCTTGGCGCCGGTCACGGCAGAAATTACATTTCATCACCACGCCTTCCTGGTGTTGGGTGGTGCGTGCATTTTCAAAAGGCGTCTGACCCTTATCGCCGTAATAAGCCTGCTCATTGTCGTTGAAATACCGGTTGGAATAGGGGCAAGCCAGCATGCAGGTACGGCAACCGACGCAAATGTCATGATCGATATCGACAGTGCCATCATCTTCCCAAATGAAGCTGGCACCGGTTGGGCAGGCTTCAACACAGGGTGGATCTTCACAATGATTACAAAGTACCGGCAGGAAAGTCTGGCTGACCGTCGGATATTGCCCTTCTTCTTGTTTCAGCACGCGGGCAAAGAAAATACCGCGAGGCGTGCCATGTTCGGCTTTACACGATAGCTGACAGCCGTAACAACCGACGCAACGTTTTAAATCAATTACCATTCCCCACTTCATTAACTTTCCTCCGCCCGGGTCACTTTGACCTTCGAGCATAAATCAAGCGTAAGATTGACTGGATTTACGTAATCCCAATCGAGTTCAAGCAGCTCGTTGTAAAAAATACCTTTACCTTTGGCGACCGGCATGCCCTTAGCCCAATGACCGCACAGTGCGGCAATGCCGAGACCTTCAGGGTGGATCGCTTGAGTCAAGTGGACTCGTCCTTTAACCTTGCGGCCTCTTTCGGTTTCGAGCCAGATCATATCGCCATCTTCGATCTCGCGGTTCAGGCCCGATGCCGTATTCATGGCGATATTATAAGAATAAGGATCAAGCTGGGCGGCTTCGTCGAGCCAGGCGTTCTCCATAGTGAAACTGTTGGTGTGCAAGGTGTCCCGGTAATAGAAAGTATAAAAATCAAAACCATCATGATCACATTTATGCGACACACATGGCAGGTATTCGACCAGGGCCGAGTAATACTCCATCGGCACATCGAGTCCAGCTGAGCCCGAGATCGCCTGAATTTTTTTGCCAAGATCCGGCATCCATTCCCAATAAATCGGTACGCGGGCGTCGGTAAAGGGTCGCCAATAAACTTCCTCTGGTGTTTTCGGCCAGGTGACCACGCCTTCTTTCTTAAAAAACTCGAGACCGCGTTCAGGCCCGAAATTATTTTTCAGATCGGCGTCGCAAACTTCCTCATAAGAATATTTTCGGTCGCTTTGTAGCCGGTATTCACCGCGTAAATCGAACACCGCATTAAAAGCAGCATTAATATCGGAAAGAAAATCTGCGCGGTCAGCCAAATCGATCAGCACGTCGGCAAAAATGCGTTCTTCGCCTTCAGGCTCGACGACCGGTTGCTGGATCGCCCAGCTCCAATCGCCCATGCCGGCAGGGTGGCTAAAAATGTAAGGCGTATTGGGACGCGTGTTATAGCAGCCAAGATAGCCCCGGTCCGGCAAGATGATATCAACAAAGTCCGAGGTCTCGTTCATAAACAAATCGAAGGAAGCGATGAAATCTAGTTTCTTGAGTGATTCTGCAATCAAATCTTTATTGGCGATGCTCATCATAATATTGGCGCCGTAATTGATCAGCATCTCCGGCCGGTAAGGCATATCGAATTTTTCCCATAATTCTTCACCCTCCTCGGAGTTAAAAAACGGTGAAGTCATGCCCATGACAAACAAATCCTGCAACCCCATTTCTTCAGGCTTCTTAGGTTCAGGCCTGGGGTAAGGGGGATCGTAGGCCATCCAGGTGCCCACTTCCATTAGACCATCCGGTCCGGCTTTGGGCTTGTAACCCATCCGCCCGGTCTCGGGAATTCCGTCGAACGAAGAATTGAAACCGTGGCAGGAGCCGACCACATCGGCCGCTCCGACCAATTGGTTCAGCAACAAGACAGCTAAAAAATTAAACGTTGCATTGCGATGACCCTGCAATCCCCTAAAGGCAATGGCGGCGGCGGGACGGTAGGGCAGCGTTATACCGTCAATGACAATAGTGCTGCCAATGCGCGCTTCCCGGGCAAATTCTTCGGATATACGGCGGATGTTTTCGACTGGTACTGTGGTGATTTCCTCAGCATATTCCGGCGAATATTTTTTCAGATGTTCTTTGAGCAGAGCGAAAGCAGGCTGACAAATGACACCATCGACGTCAAATTCGCCTTCCAAAGCCATGTCTTCGGAATCAGCTACATTATGCGGTTTGGCGGACCCGGCTTTGCTATCCCAGACCAAGGGTTCATTGCTCTCGACGTCACGGACATAGGTACCGTCCGGGCCAATCAGGTAAGGACCATTGGTCTTGGCTTTGAGATAAGGCTCATCAAGGGTGCCGAGCTCATTGGCCAGCACGTTGCACATGGCCAGCGCCAGCGCCGCATCTGTGCCTACCCTGATCGGCACCCATTCATTGGCCTTGGCAGCAGCAAAATTGCACATCGGATCAACGACGACCATTTTCATGCCGCGCTCGCGGGCATCCGCTGCCTGCGCCATGTTGGAATTTGAATTGTGCCCCGCCGCGTGGCCCTTGGACGCGCCAAAGTAAAGCGTGTAATTACAATATTGGAAATCCGGCAGCACGCCCCAAGAAGCATGTAGTAAACCCGACACCTGGTGGGCGGAATTGCCGCAATGGAGACCGCCACCGCCTTCGGACACATTGGTGGTGCCGAAACCTGGCGCAAAGGCGGCCCACGGCAAACCCATAGTATAAACTGTTGTCGTCCGTTGGATCGATAGCTTGCGGGGATCATCGGCGCGGATTTTTTTCAACCGGCCTGCGATTTCATCAAGCGCTTCGTCCCAGGAAATCTCCTCCCAACCCGGATCAATGCCGATGCCTTTTTCCGGATTTGTCCGGCGCATTGGAACACGCACCCGGTTGGGATCATAGTGGGTCATCAACCCGCTGACCCCCTTACCACATAAGCGGCCTTTGCCGACCGTGCTTTTGGGGTTACCCTCGATTTTGACGGCAACGCCGTCGACTTTATGAACCAGAATGGAACAAGTACCGTAACAGAGGTTACAGGTTGAGGGTATCCATTCATCCCCCTCCGGCGAGGTTTCCACTATTCTCGGCGGTTTTATCTCGTTCATATCAGGAGCTCCTTCCTGGCGGTTTCTTAACCGCCTTCGAATCCTTTAAGTATGATCATTTCGACAGTCGCCGCAGCACCGTCAGAGGAAATCGGCGCGTAGGGGTCTTCCAGCGGCTCACCATCTACAAAGAGGCGGCAGCAGGGTAAAATTCCCACACTTGGGTCTTTAATTTGGGCAAAAGAATCAGCGCCGAAACGATCCTCAAGAGCGGCCACAACATCCATCGGGGTCGCCATGTCTGGCAAGCTAAGGGATATGGGGCTCTCCGTCGTGATCGCCGACAGCAGACCGAACAGCAACACATCTATTGAGATAGTCGCAACGGCAGTATTTTTGGGATCAACGGATTTAGCAGATTTATCAGCAGCGTTTCGTTCGGCGCTGTACCACAGCACCGCTGAGCGGTCTTCGCTGATTTTTAGGTCGGGTGTTTCGCCCATACCGGCTCAATCCCATAATCAATATATGGGTATTAAACCACCACTTTCACTATAACTCAATTTGTTATTTAGTATAAAATATAATAATTATTTATGAATTATATAATTTTTTCTTTATTCCATAATTATAAACAGAGCAATTTACCGGGTGATTTAACGGCGTTGGCTCGGTGAAACTCAGATCAAAATAATAATGCGGAAAAAGTGAACGAATTTGGCTCTAAAGGTTGACCCAGCGAAAACCTTTTGTATGATCTCCGCCGTCTTCCCTTGAGTTTTATCGGGCCTCGGTGGCGGAACTGGTAGACGCGCGGGATTCAAAATCCCGTTCTGGCAACAGAGTGAGAGTTCGAGTCTCTCCCGAGGCACCATTTCTCAGGTACTTCTCAAGTTACACCATTGATTTCCAACGTTTTTCGTAAGGAGACCGTAGGAGTGTAGACCATGTTGTATACCAAAGAAGCCCCATATGTTTATGCTAGAGATAGCGTTTTTTATTTTAATCGAAGAGTTCCTAAAGACCTGCAGCGTCATTTCAGGCACCTTAGTCGAAAAGAACTGTATTTTGACCCAAAAAAATCAAGGCCATTGACGGATAAATTTAGTAGCATTCTGACGCTAAAATAATTATATATTATATAAGATAGAATTTGACATGTCTACACAGTCGTGTATAAGGTCTTAACTATATTTGAGATATGTCATAAGGCCATTTTCAACTTTAACATAAGAGCTTATTTAAAGCGTTTATAAACCCAAAATATTTATCCATAAGGGGAGATACAATGGCAGAAGAAATCAAACCGCGGTTTGAATTCAGGACCTGGGCGAAAAATTTTGGCAAGGTCGAAGAAAAAATGCGGAAATTGTCTGCTTGCGAAGGGATTCGTGAAGGCTCTGAAATATACATCGTTTCCGATGGTAACAACGAAAATAATACGAAAGTACGTGACAAACTAATGGATATTAAGGTCTTCGTAACCGAGAAAGAAGGCCTGGAGCAGTGGAATCCCCGTATGAAAGGGGAGTTTCCCATGAAAGCTGCATCCCTAGTCGAAGAGGTTTTCCCGGCTTTAGAAGTTGAAATGCCGGCTTTAAAGCGCGATGAATACACTCTCGATCAGTACCTGTCCGAGGTTATCATCCCGCATCCAAAATTAGCGGCGGTCAGGGTTTTCAAACGACGCTTCGCTTTTACCATCAACGACTGCATTACCGAAATAGCAGAAATCGAATTTAATGGTGCGGGATTGCAGACAGTTGCGGTCGAGTCCGTTGACATTCCGGCCATCCTTAAGGCCAAAGATATGTTGGGTCTAAATGAGTATGAGAACGTTAACTACTTACGGGCGATCAAACGGGTCATCGGGATGGAACCGCTTCCCGCGTGATTAAAATCGAGTTGCTTGCCAGCCTGTTGTGCGGCTTTAACTGACGTAAAATATTAACAACTCAAGGATTACAAAAACTATGGCGCAGGAAATCGAGCGAAAATTTCTGATCACTGGCGAAGCGTGGCGGGAGCTTGCAAAAGGAACCGCCTATCGACAAGGCTATTTGTCGACGGTCAAGGAACGAACCGTCCGGGTACGGACGATCGATGACAAAGGCTTTCTGACCATCAAAGGAATTACGGTTGGCGCGACGCGGGCGGAATATGAGTATGAAATTCCGGCCGGAGACACAAATGAAATGCTCGACGATCTTTGTGAGCAACCGATCATTGAGAAAAAACGTTACAAGGTGCCGCTCGACGGGTTCATTTGGGAAATTGATGAATTCGGTGGAGTTAATGAGGGATTGATCGTTGCCGAGATTGAGTTGGAATCGGAAGACCAAGAATTCAACAAACCCGATTGGATTGGTGACGAAGTCAGTGGTGATCCCAGATACTTCAATTCAAACTTGATCGCCAATCCGTTTACAACCTGGTAGACGCCCCCAAACCACTCACTAGCGGCTCAAAAGTTGGTTCTGGTTGTAAAACTTGGCACCAGTGTATGAAACTAATTGGTAAAGGCCTCGAGCCATGGCCGACCCGGCGATGTTGCAACAACTTTGAAATGAGGACGCAGTGCCGTTAAGAATTATCCCTGACGTAGTTAATGGAAATACCTCTCTGGTCTGCAATCCGAACGCAACTGTGAGCGCCGCATCATCATTGATGCTGGCGCAGGGCAAAGGGGCGGTGGTGATTTCCGACCATGATGTCCTGGCTGGTATCTTTACAGAACGCGATGTGTCCCTCCGTGTTGTCGCCGGAGGACTTGATACTCAAACGGCGATTCTCCGTCAGGTTATGACGGCAGACCCAACGAAAGTTGGTCCAACCAAGTCTGCGGCGATGTCTTGGACATAGTGCGGACCGGTGGCTTCCGGCATTTACCCGTTATTGATCAAGATCAACTAATCGGTGTTATTTCCATCCGTGATATCTACGCTGCCGTCATGCAAGATTTAGAGGGCAACTTCGGCAAGGCGATGAAGGAGCGGGCAAAAGCCATGTTGTCGGCTTCATAAAAGCCGACTTGATTTATTCTTAACTTGAAATTTCTTGGTCGGCTTTTTTTGACCGGTAACTCCGATAAATCGGCCACAAGAACAGCAATCCGGCAATGGCCAACATGGTTGCCGCCAAGGGCTGGGTCAGGAATACTGTCGGTCCTTCCATCATGACTGCGCGGCGGAAGTTTTCTTCCAATAAGCTGCCTAACACGATGCCCAAAACGATCGGTGCTACAGGATAGTCATATCGCTTAAAAATCCAGCCAATCACACCAAAGGCAAAACAAGCGCCAACGTCAAAGAATGAATTCTGTACGGCAAAACTGCCGATTAAGGCGATTGTCAGGATCATTGGATAGAGCACACTTGCCGGGACTTCGACCACTTTGGCAAAATACCGAACACCGAAAATACCTAAAAACAGCATAACTGCGTTGGCGATTATCAGACTGGCGAATATACCGTAAACGATTTCTGGGTTGGACTCGAACAGCAACGGTCCCGGTGTGATATCATGCAACTGCAGTGCACCGATTAATACGGCATCGGTGGCACTACCTGGAATACCCAAAGCCAGCAACGGGATCAAAGCACCCCCCACCGAACTACTATTGGCAGCTTCGGAAGCAGCGACACCGTCGATGGCTCCCTTGCCAAAGGTTTCCGGTTCCTTGCTCGACCGTTGGGCGATGTTGTAGCTGATGAAAGAGGCAATGGTGGCGCCAGCGCCAGGAAAGATACCGATAATGGTGCCGAGAACAGATGATCGTACGATGGTATATTTGGTTTTCCAACACTCCAAGACGTTAGGGAATTTTCCGGATACTTTATCGAGGGTAGTGGATCCGAACTGGCCTTTCTCAAAGGCCGTGAAAACGACACTTAGAGCAAACAGACCAATTAACGCCGGAATCAGGCTAAATCCGTCATACAATTGATCAATGCCAAACGAGTAACGCGAAACACCTGAAATAGGATCGAGTCCGACGGTATTGATGATCAAACCGAACAGCACGGCGACCATTGCTTTTGAAACGTTACCGCCACCCAATGAGCCGACCGTCGTTAGGCCAAAAATCGCCAATGCGAAATAGTCCGCCGGATGGAAACTGATCGCTAATTTTGCCAACGGTACGGCGAAAACGATGAGGATAATAACACCAAAAATACCGCCAATCGTCGATGCGATCAAAGACATGCCAAGGCCTTTGCCGGCTTCGCCCTTTAAGGTCATCGGATAGCCGTCGATAGCGGTAGCCGCTGCCGCTGGCGTGCCTGGCGTATTTATCAGCACCGCCGTAATGGAACCGCCGTAATTGGAGGATATATAAATTGAGACTAAAAGAATTACCGCCAAGGCAGGTGACATGGTGTAGCTGAAAGGAACCAGCAAGGCGACCCCGGTTGACGGTGAAAGGCCAGGCATCGCACCAACCATAATGCCAATAATAACCCCACCAATGATAATCAATATCGGCTGCCAGCCTAACAAGGTGCTAAAGCCAAAAATTAGATTGTCTGCTATCTGATCCATTTTACTATTCACCGGGGCAATCAGGATATTTGCGATTATAAACCTTCATCTCGGTCGTTCAATGACACTAAAAGTCCGGTAGACGAAGTCGAGCCGGCTATTGATCTGTTTATTATAAACTTTGTTAACTGTTGTTTGTTCGAGCAGCTTCCACTGATCGCTATCGCGAGATAGTGCATCTGAAAGCTGCCACTTGTAGGCAAAAGATTTACCACTGAGACTATCTAGTATTTTAACGCGTTCTTCACCAAGCCACTCCCGATCTGATTTAGTGAGTTTGTTTGGCGTAATTTTGGTATGGAAAATCTCGGCATAATAAAGCACCTTTGTTTCTTGAGATTTTGACAATAATGTTTGCTCAAGAACGGCAGCGCGAAAAGCAGAGGCGTTATTATAGGTCTTGCCTTCAATAACTTTGAGGTCTTCAGCCGGCAGACCCATTTCGACCACCCGTTCCATTGCGGTTGGTGTCAGTGAATAGCTGACCTCGCGAAATACCTGCTGATTAAAGACGTTTTGCACAAAGAAAAGTGCCACGAAACACACAACTGCGGATATAATTGGCGTCGTCACCCAACCTGCACTGATATTGCCGAGAATTTTCCAATCGATATTCTTGCCGCCTTTCAAGATGCCAATGCCAACGACGGCGCCAACGACGGCTTGGGAACTCGATACTGGAACCAGAGGTATGGTTGGTAGTCCGGCATTGGCTAATAAATTTTCCAAACCTTCCGAAGCAAACAGAAACAACACGATTGAATGAGCAATCACCACCACCCAGGCGGCCACTGGTGATAACGGCATCAGGCCATCGCCGACTGTCAGCATGACGCGCTTCGAATAGGTAAAGACACCCACCCCGATGGCAATAGCGCCAATTAGAAAAAGCTGTTGGGCACCTGTAAATGTAGCGAAACCGCCGAGATCAAAATCAGTAAATGGTGAAACCGGCAAAAACACTCCCATCACATTGGCAATATTATTAGCGCCAAGGCTATAAGAGCCGAAGGCGCCGGCAAAAATTAACGCGGCCCTGGTATAAGCATCCAATCGAAGCAAATGAAATTGAGCCCATTTCAGAATTCGCTGGGTTAGTTTGTAGAGCGGTGCAGCAATCAATCCGGCCAATAATGGGCAGGCGACCCAGGTGCCAAGAATTTTAAAAAGAGCATTGGAATCAGTAATAGAACCACTAAATAAATTCCAACCGATAATCGCCCCAACAATTGCTTGGCTCGTTGAAACGGGCAGGCTAGCCCGGGTCATCCAATAGACGGTCAAAGCGGCAGAAAAAGCAGCGACAAAGGAACCCGCCAGTGCGTTTACCGAGCCTAGTTTCCCCAAGGTATGGGCGGCGCCCGCACCACTTATTACCGCACCGAGTATAACGAATATACTGCAGACAATGGCGGCTGTGGTAAATTGGACCATCCGCGTGCCGACAGCCGTGCCAAACACATTGGCAGCATCGTTCGCACCCAATGACCAACCCAGGAAGAGCCCACTGGTCAAGAACAAAAGAATAACTATGTCCATCGTTAGAGGGCCCTAGATGCTGCGTTTGATGGTATAGATGGCCAGTGCGTCCGCGATGTCTTCCGCCTCATTGGCCAACTCGTCGATCCTTTCAATAAAATAACGCAGATGTATTTTTTCGACTTTCGGCAAATCGGATGAAAAAGCCATCACTTTTAATTTTGAACTGATCTTATCAGCTTCTGTTTCATAGAACATAACCTTGGAATTATGATCGCGGACGGCTTCAATATTTCTGAAAAAGGCTCTTGAAGACATCACCACAGCATCGACGCAGGCAACTACAGTTTCCGTTAAATGCAAAAATTCCGCGTGATATTCTTCGGGAATTTCCGGCGCTTCAACGGCAAATCGGTAGCAGTTTGCCTGCGTAATATTAATCAAATTGTCGAGATCTTCCAATAACCGCAGCACATCGGCTCGAAGGTCCGGTATCAAAGTCTGTTCATAAAGTTGAGCTTCAATGGTTCGGCGCAAGTCATCGCCACGGGTCTCAATTTCATTCGCTTGCTTTGTCGAGGCATCAAAATCGTCACAAACACCGTTTGCAAGATACGTCTTGATGGCTCCTTGAAAGATGAGACCGGATTTTGTGATGCAATCGAGAAATTCATCGATCTGATTTTCAAGAATTCGGGTTTTTCTAAAAAGCGCAAGACTCTTTGACACTGCACCACTCCTCTAATTTGTCCTGATGAAACATTTATGGCTTAGAAAATCTATATAAACCGGCAAACGGTTCATCTCAGCTAGCCTTCAACTTTCCCACCAGAAAATAACGGGCCAAGCGGTAAATGAATTAATTCCGTGTCTGTTTCTTCATGTGTAGTTTGAGGTGTTACAACCTCAGAATAGTGACGATAAAATGCCAGTCGCGGCATGTCAAATATTAAATTAGTAAATTATATAATATATAATTATTAACTATATAATTAGCGAAGTGATCCACCTGCAATCGGTCGGTCAAAAAAACGAGGAGTACAATCTTATTGGTGCTCGCTTTGTTAAAAAAATTCGATATATTATATTATATAATTAAATCAGGTCGCGAAATCGTTTGCAATCAATGTGACAACGGGATTTTTAATGGCAAATAGAAGACACCAATCGCCATCTTTTCAGCCACTTTTCTCTCAGATTAAGGATCGGATTGTTGGTCGTTTGAAGTCCGGTGAATGGAAACAAGGTGAACCGCTGCCAAGTGAGTTCGAGTTTGCGAGATTTTATGATGTTAGCCAAGGAACCGTTCGCAAAGCGATTGAGGAAATGTCTGACGAAAAGCTGGTCGTCCGATTTCGTGGTAAAGGAACTTTTGTCGCCACCCATACTGATGAGCGCGAGCATTCGCATTTTTTCCACATCGTCAACAACAATTGCATCAAGCAACTTCCCGGCACAAGAATGCTAACCTGTCGCCGACGCAAGGCGGGCAAAGAAATCGAAGCTCATTTAAATCTTGTCGCTGGTGATCCGGTTTTCGTTATTGAACGATTGCGCATAATTGATGAGGCACCAATTATTTTGGAAACCATTGCTGTTTCCGAAAAACGCTTTCCGGATTTGTGTGTGGCGCTTAAGGAACATCAACCAAACGAATTGTACCCATTTTATGAATCAGAATACCAGATTCGGGTCATCCAGGCCGAAGAATGTATTCGATCGGTTACGGCTGCAGCGAGAGAAGCGGAAGTTTTAAATATCGATGTTGGGATGCCGCTACTGGAAATTGACCGCTTGGCAATTTCAATCAATGACATTCCAGTGGAATGGCGCCGCAGCCATTGTAACACGCAGAACTACCACTATCAGAATTCCCTCAATTAGATTCGGGTCAAGCTAGGCAGCGTCATTTAAGTTGCCTTACCCCAGCAACGGTTGCAGCACGAGGCCGATCGGCAGGGGAATAAAGAGCAGCTTGGCGAAAACAATATAGGAAAATATCAGCCAGCCAATTGAAACGGTAAAGATTATAACATGCCGTCGGAAGGTCAGGACATACATCGATACGACGAGAAAAATAAATGAGCTGAAAAAATATCCGATGGTCTCAATCGCAGCAAGATAAACCACCAACCAACATACAAATAACAAGACGAAACCGATTTTACCAGGAACTGGATCCGGCTTCCCTTTCCGCAAAATGGCTTGGACAATGAGGGCAACGCAGAAAACCACCGTAAAGCCAATCCAAAGGAAAGGAACAACCGCTGGGCCGACATCTTCACCCGACGGAAAATCCAGTGACTGGGTGAAACAAACAGCCGCAAGTGCCAAGATAATAAGTGGCAGCAAAAGATTTCCGATATAGCTCTCTTTATCGTTTTCGCTGGCAGTCGTATCCATAGCCACCGCCTCAAAACTAAATTATTCTCAGTGTAACATATCTAAAAGCCCCCGCTAACCTAGGCGTAATTTCTCCTCAATTAGCAGGGGATAATTAGTAACTCAAAACTGCTTTACTTCAAAATGCCGGCGCCTTTCGCCCACACTCTAACCTCAGCCATATCCTTTTTAATGATACTCAAGAATTTATTATGAGTATGGAGCACCGGATCGATGCTAGATTTTTTCACATGGGCGACCCATTCGGGATCCGTACTAACTTTCTTGAACAGATCATTCCAAAACTTACGAACATTAGCCGGAGCGCCTGATTTCATGGCAAATCCCCGCCACATAATCTCATCATCGAGGCCTTTAATACCCAACTCACGGAACGTAGGTGCATTTGGAAATGCAGGAAGCCGTTCAGCTCGCGCCAAAGCGGCGACTTTTAATTTAGGCTGACCGATGGTGTCACGCGGGTTGCCGACATAAGCGACGCTACGGCCGCCAAGCAGTTCAATTACAGCTTTCTTACCACCTTTAAACGGAATGTATTTGGCCGACGAAATGCCCGCGGCTTTCCAGGTTTTCATGGCCATCACATGATCAAGACCACCTGCAGCTGGGCCAACCCAGATTTGTTTTTTGCCCGCCGCTGCCTTGGCTTTTGCATCGGCCACCAACTGCTGCCACGTGTTGATTGGCAAATCGACATTGGTGATGATTGCTTCCGGGTCCGACTGGTTCATCGCCAACCACTCAAAATCTTCAACGTTCACGTCGCTTTTAGCTGTCACAATTTTAAAAACTTGAGACTTGGTCGTTGCCATCAAAAGATAGCCATCGGCTGGCTGGGACAGCACATGTTTCATGGCGACCAGCCCGCCGGCGCCGGTTTTGTTTTTGACAATAAATTTGCCCCCGGTAAGCCGTTCTGCGATTAAGGCGAATTTGCGAGAATCAACATCCGCAGCTCCGCCTGGCTTCATGTAGGCAACAATAGTGATGGGTTTTTTGGGAAACTGCGCCTGTACGGCACTTACAGAGCCGGCCAATGCAACGCCTGCTACGGCAATTGAAAGTGTTAGTAAACGCCAAAACGAATTCATAGTAGTATCCTCCTCGAAAAACGGCCAATACTCTGAGGCCAAGATAATAGATTGGTCTGGTTAAATTGTAATCCCAAATATTCAACGGTAACTTTTTGTCTCTAATAAAGATTTCAATTAAACCAGATCATAATCTAACATATAAATTATAAATTGTCTTGCCCCTCTATAACTGATCCAGTTCTATCTGACGTAAAATCCCTAATATATCCTCTTCTGAAAAGCGCTTCCGTGTCATCATTGTACCCCGTCAGCGCCAGTTGGACAAAATGAGTTGATTGCGTAAGAGAGTGTTTCCGGTTCATCGTAATTCACCTTAGACAATACTTGCAGGGCGATATAGGGTTAATGTTATGCCCCGTATATATTGAAGGAATGTAAAAAAATGTTGAGTGCGTATTCAGAGAG
>CAJWIB010000016.1 GCA_913041095.1 uncultured Rhodospirillaceae bacterium
AATCATGGCTAAGTTAATAAGCGAAAACGATACCTAGCCAGTATCAGTGGGTTTTTGATTGATGATATTAATTTAACTGCAAGCGCATCGGTAACTGGCTTTTCGAGCCTGTCCAGCTTTATTTTTCAGTGCCTTTAATGCGCCACTGCTTAAACTTAGCTGCGGTTGAACTACAGCGGGCGAGCTCCAGCTTGCGTGACATAAACGGCCCTGCTGAGCGGCTCGAACTTCCAACGGCGAGACAGAGGTTGTTATCACTGCCAGGCCGAAACTCCAAAGATTGACTATCATAGTCGAATATTTGTGCCGAAGATGTGGATGAACAATCAAGCAGTCCAAAGGTACCCCCGGCAGCAGCAGATGCTAGTAGCGTTGCACATTTTCCGTTAAAGGTCGCCGAAATGATCTGACGTGACGCTTTGTTATAATAGAATTGCACATCCCCGCCAAAAGGTTTGCACGAATGGGCATGAAGTCTGTCGCCAAATCCTCGCCCCACGGTATCGATGCACCAACCCAACTTATCCTGTTCATCGAGATTGTCGGCAAGATAAATCACGGGTTCCGGTGTTTTTAATTCCGGCGGCCCCGCATAAAGTGATGTAGGAACGAGCGCCAGCAGAATGAAGGCCGCGAGGCAGGTTAATTTTTCATAAAATATCCGTTTCATTTATTAAATCTCCCATTTTGTATATTTTTCGTTTTTTCACTTGCAGACGTTAGCATACCTGCGATGATCGTATACAATAATCAACTGGTACCGAATTCAAAATAACACCAAAAATTTCAACAATGATATTAGTCTTTTCCGTCGGTACAGTTTATTTATTTTTACTTTTAAGGCTTATGCGTTCGTTGCTGTACCGAATTCGAGGTTAAAAGAGCGGTCTCACTTTCATCATCACAGACCTGTAATGCGGCGTCGATCGACATTGTTTTCAGAAACAGGTTCTTTAACGAAATTTACATCATCGGTATCGGTGATATCGCGAAATCCTTCGTTGAACAGAATATTCCTGATTTCCACTCGTTTTTGCTTACCGGAGTCGGCAATAAGTAACCGGGTATTGGAGTATTCAATTTTGGTCATAGTTCGGGATCCTTAAAACGATCCACCAATTAGGATAAAGCATTAAGTAATTTTCAATCTCAGCGCAGTGATCTTGATCACAAATAGTTCGTGATTTAACGGTATTTACCATAGTTTCGTTACGAAAGGCCCTCAATTACAAACAGGTATTCCACACAGTAATAATATCTGTTTGATTAATCGCAAGTATCTTAACACTTAGTGAGTAATTTTTGATTTTTTCATAACTTGGAGTTATGACAGTAGTGCAATCTACCATTGGACGAAGGGTTGATTTCCCTGGCACTATGAGAGCCAAATTCCACTTCCATAGCGGAGCTTATCCATGGCTGAGCAGATCTACACCAATCTCACCAACGCTGGGCCGGTATCGGTCACGGTCCAGGATGATAAAATCATCCGTATCCGTCCCTTGGCCGCCGACCCGGACGACTTCAAGCCCTGGACGATTGAAGCCGATGGCAAGACCTACTCGCCACCGAAAAAATTCAACATCTCGCCCTTTGCATTCTGCGAGCGGGAACGGATTTATTCAGAGAACCGCATCAAATATCCGATGAAGCGGATAGATTTCGACCCCAACGGAGAGCGCAATCCGCAAAACCGCGGCAAATCAGAATTTGAACGCATTTCCTGGGAAGAAGCCCTCGACATCGTTTCCGGTGAGTTGAAACGGGTCAGCAACACCTATGGCCCTTCGGCCGTATCGGGCATGACATCATCACATCACAATTGGGGTATTGTCGGCTACAAGATGGGGCCTTTCTGGCGGTTCTTTAATCAGCTTGGCTATACGCCTGTATTCGACAATCCCGATAGCTGGGAAGGCTGGCATTGGGGAGCTACTCATACCTATGGCTTCTACTGGCGGCTCGGTATGCCGGAACAATATGACCTGTTGGAAGACAGCCTTAAGAATGCGGAAATGATTGTCTATTGGTCGAATGATCCTGACAGTACGCGCGGTATATACACGGGTCAGGATTCAGCCATCTGGCGACAGTGGCTCAAGAAAAAAGACGTCGAGATGGTCTTTATTGACCCTTTCCACAATTACACTGCTGCTGCCATGGATGGCAAATGGATTGCACCCCGTATCGGTACAGATACGGCGATGGCGCTTTCAATTGCCTATGTCTGGCTTACCGAGGGCACATACGACAAGGAGTATATCGACAACCGCACCATCGGTTTTGATAATTTCAAAGACTACGTGCTGGGATCAACCGACAACAATCCAAAAACACCGGAATGGGCATCCCGCGAATCCGGTGTGCCAGCACGCACTATCACCGCCCTCGCCCGCCAATGGGCCAAGAAACGTACCGTACTTTCGAGTGGTGCCCGCGGTGGTGAAGGCGGTGCTTGCCGTCAGGCCTTTGGCACTGAATGGGCGCGCCTGATGGTTTTGTTGCAAGCAATGCAAGGGCTCGGCAAACCTGGTGTCAGCATTTGGGGAACCACCATGGGCGCGCCGTTTGATGCCTCGATTTGGTTCCCTGGCTATGCTGATCCAGATGGCCGCATGAGCACCTCGCGCGCTGCCGATCAAAGACCGGTTAATCCAACTCCGCAACGGCTCTACCGACCGGATGTACCTGACGCCATACTTAACCCGCCCTATAGCTGGATCGGCGAAGGGTTTTGCGGACAATCGCTGGAACAACAGTTTATCCCTTACACATACCCCGCCGAAGGCTGCTCAGAAATCAAGCTCTGGTACCGCTATGGCGGTTCGTTCATGGGCACGATGAACGACACTACCAAATGGGTGGAGATGTATCAAAGTTCAAAACTTGAGTTCGTCGTCAATCAGGATTGCTGGTGGCAAAGTGAGACCAGAATGGCAGATATTATACTGCCCGCCTGCACCCATATGGAACGTGAAGATCTTGGAGAATGGGGTACCGGCAATGGCTATACCCAGCACGCCTCAAACGGCTGTAACTTCCGGGTTATTGTGCGCCAGCAGAAATGTATCGAGCCTTTATGGGAGTCGAAATCAGACTATGATATTTTTTCGGCACTAGCCGAACGGCTGGACTTTGGTGAGGACTTTACTGAAGGTAAATCCGACAAAGATTGGGCCAAAATGTTTTTCGACATTTCCGATCTGCCCGATCATATCTCCTGGGAGGAATTTGATAAGAAAGGCTACTACATCATCAATGTACCGGACGATTACGAGCCAACCCCGAGCCTCCGCTGGTTTGCCGAAGAACGTAAATGCGATACACCCGATCTCGGCAATCCCAAGCGGACCACCAATGCAGCCAATGAGCTCGGCACCTATAGCGGTAAGATCGAGTTTGTCTCGGAAAGTCTGACCAAGCATACCCCGGATGATCAAGAACGTCCGGTGATGCCGCGTTATATCGATAGCTGGGAAGGCCATAAATCACCCTTGGCGGATAAATATCCGTTGCAGCTGTTGTCACCACATCCACGCTTTAGCTTTCACACCCACTACGACAAGCACACGCCGTCATTGGACGATATACCCGGCCATCGTATCAAGATCGATGGCTATGCCTATTGGCCGGCAAGGCTAAACCCCGATGATGCGGAAAAGCGGGGCATTAAGGATGGTGATATCGTTAAACTTTATAACGACCGGGCGAAAGGTGTGTTATGTGCCGCCGTCGTCACCGGACGGGTGCGGCCCGGTGTTATCCATGCCTATGCATCTTCCAGCGTGTATGATCCGTTTGAGCCCGGCGAGCCTAATTCGATTGATCGTGGCGGCTGTGTGAACATGCTCACCTCTTCCAAGCTGATATCACAGAACGCCCCGGGCATGGCGCCAAATTCCTGTCTCGTCGAAATCGAAAAATGGGAGGCGTAACATGACCCGCTATTCAATGACTGTTGATGTTGATAAATGCACCGGCTGCTATGCCTGCTTCCTGGCCTGCCGGGATGAATTCCAGGGCAATGATTACCTGCCCCATTCGGCAGCACAACCAATGAGTGGTCAAAACTGGATTAGAGTTAAAGAAACTGAACGTGGCAGCTTCCCAAAAATTAAAGTCTTCTATACGCCGATCATGTGTCAACAATGCGAGGACGCATCTTGCATCAATGCCGCGACAGATGGCGCTGTCTACCGCAACGACGACGGTGTTGTCTTAATTGATCCCGTAAAAGCAGTTGGCCAACAAGTCATTGCCGATTCCTGCCCTTATGGCGTAATTAGCTGGAACGACGAACAGAACCTCGCCCAAAAATGCACGTTTTGCACTCACTTGCTTGATAAAAGAGAACAACCACGTTGCGTCGAAGTTTGCCCGGTCTCCGCTATTAAATTCGGTGATCTTGATGATGCCAATAGTGCGGTTGCCCAAGCGGCTAATCAGGGCGAACAGCTTAATCCTGAGTTCGGACTCAAGCCGGTAGTCAGCTATGCTGGCCTGCCGAAAAAATTCATCACCGGTGAAGTGGTGGTTAAAGATGGCAATGCAGAAGAATGTTTGGCAGGTGTAAGCGTTGTGCTCAAAGGTAGTGACCAGGAGTACGTGACCACCACCGACACTTTCGGAGATTTTGAGTTTAACGGACTTGCTGCTGATGGTGCCTACACACTCGTTATCAGCCACGACGGCTACACATCAATTGAACGAACCGTCACCACGGAAGGCGATGTAAATCTTGGGGTGATAGAGCTAGGTTGATAGAAAGTCGGGGACATCTGGTGGGCACGATTTACCCTTTGCCGAGCTCTCAACCACTTATCCTAAATAACTAATCCTTCCTTCTGGATTTTTTATCTATTTAAGGCACTTACTAGTAATTTATTATTACTCATTACTATTTTTAGCATAATTTTTCTTGGAGAAGAAAAATACGAGATTACGTAAATACGAATACTCAATCCAATGGTGATCATGGAGTTCATAAAGAAATAGGTTGTCCGACACCCGCTGAGCCACAGAACAGGCTTTATCTATGTAATTATGCCACGTGTGCGCCAGCTGTCGTGGAAGCAAAAAGACCAACCCAACGGTTGATGGATGTGCGAACTGCTTTCAGGGATGCCATACAGGCAAGCGGATATTTATAATTTTAAAAGCTGGATTGAGTGATCGAGTTTACCTAACCGTACGCCGCCAGATACTCAGCTCGTTTTTGCTCGAATTCGCCGAAGACTTTGGCGCCTTCGATCCGCATGGTCTCGGTTTCACCCGCAGACGGCCCTACCCGGGCTTCGATATAGCTCCGCCGGGCTTGGATCGCCTGCCACCATTTTTGCGTTAACGGGCGATCTTGCAACCAGGGCTCAACCAATTGCAGACCATCAAGGCGGGCGACAAAGGGTGCCAAGTTCAAATCAGCCAAAGTAAATTGCTCACCCATAATCCAAGGTCGGCCATCGGCCAGCACTTCCTCGATTTTGCTAAAGATCCGCTCCCAGGTGGCTATAGCGCGCAGCGCATAGGGTGACTCGTAGCCGTCATAGACACAAGATTTTTGGCGCTGAGTACGCTCCAGCACGGTCTGGCCTGCCCAATACGCGTTTAGATCATCTTCCGGCATGGCCAGTAATTTGGCTCGAAAAACAGCAACAAAGGACAGAGAGGCGACGCCTTCGTAGCCGGCTTCATCGGTTTCTTTGATCCATTCCCGCATCTGCGCCGTGGCGGTCAGTGATTGCGGTTTCAACGGTGGCTCGGGATAGAGATCGTCCAGGTAATCAGCGATCAACGATGACTCGCGGATAATCTCGCCCTCATGCACCAAAGTCGGCACCTGGGCCTTGGGATTAATTTTCAAATATTCTGGATCGAATTGCTGATGCTCAAACAAGTGAACATGGTGCGGCACCCAATCGGTGACACCTTTTTCAGCAAAGGTCATCAGCGCGCGCTCTGAACAAATGGAATTTTCAAAATAAAAGAGCTCAAGCATAGAAGCAATCTCCCTACTGCATGCCAATATCCCGGAGCGTAACCAAATCATAACGATCGACAATGAAAACGCCGAGCCAGATGACAAAGGCTAAAACCGTATTGACCGCTACTTTTAACAGCATACGTGGTTTCTGCGGTGCGCCGCTATCCTGGCCTTCAATGTCATCCGTTTGCCGATGGACGCCGAACGGCAGCACCATAAAAAGTGTGATCCACCAGATGATGAAATAAATCACTGCTAGTGTAACCCAACCCATGTGTTGTTATCCTTCGTCTGCCACTCTAACGACATGCACGGTCGTCAGAGGCCGTTTGCGATGACTGTCTCTGAAATTCCGCCTTACCGCAATGCGGGCTGCTTCATTGACTTTGACGTCATCCATTATATCTGCATCACTCATATCAATCAGCACATCTTCGACATCTTCGAATATTTTCTCCAGCACATATGGTGTCTCCTGATCGTCAATTAAGCCATGCGTTGTCAGTTGCGGCTTCCCAACCATATTGCCTGAGTCATCTAGAACCAATGTCAGAACCGCGGTGCCATTATAAAGAATGCGCGTGCGGTCTTTGATCACCTGGCTTTCGAGCGGCACGATACGTGGCCCATCCAAGGCGAGACGGCCAGCCTGAACTTCGTTGACAACTTTTGCCTGATCAGGCGCCAGCTTCACCACCGAACCATTATTGACCAATATGGTTTGTGGCACTTGGCAGTTTTTAGCTATTTCGGCATGGCGTTTGAGATGGCGTGGCTCACCATGTACCGGCACGACGATCTGTGGGCGGACATATTGATACATTTCGACCAGCTCGTCTTCGGCCGGGTGCCCCGAAACATGCACATTGCCATTTTCATCGGCAATTACTTCAACACCATTTTGCACCAGCTGGTTTTGCAGCCGGCCAATGGAAAGTTCGTTGCCGGGAATGACGCGAGACGAGAAGATGATCGTATCCCCCTCACCTAACTCAACGTTGCGATGATCCTTTGTGGCGATACGGGATAATGCTGCCCGAGGTTCACCCTGGCTGCCCGTACAAATGTAAAGAATTTGGTCTTTCGGAATATCTTCAGTGTCTTCGGCTTCCAGAAAAGGCGGCAAATCATCAAGGTAGCCAACCTTGCGGGCAGCGGCATTAATCCGCCACAGCGACCGACCGACCAAGCTTACTGCCCGGCCATTGGCCGTCGCCGCCTGATAAATCGTCTTAAGTCGGGCAACGTTTGAAGCGAAGCAGGCCACCGCGACGCGGCCTTCGCATTTACCGATTAGCTCGGAGAGATTTTCTAAAATACTGGCTTCGGAGCCAGATGAGCCGGCGATAAATACATTAGTTGAATCACCGATCGCCGCCAAAATCCCTTCTTCGCCCAAGGCCTTAAGAGCATCTAAATCAGCCGCCTCGCCGACCACCGGATCGGGATCAAACTTCCAATCGCCGGTATGAAATATTGTTCCCAGGGGCGAGCGCACGACGACGGCATTGGGCTCTGGCATGGAATGGGTCAGTGTAATCAACTCAATTGAGAACGGCCCAACATCAAACTTGCCCGATAATGGCATCTCGATAATCTCAATATCACGCGCCAACTCATCCATTTCGAGCTTGGAGCACAGCAATGCAGCGGTAAACGGCGTCGCATAAACTGGACAGCCCAGCCGGTCCCACAGATACGGCACCGCACCTAAATGATCTTCATGACCGTGGGTAAGGATAATGCCGGCAAGTTTGTCCAGGCGTTCTTCAATAAAAGTTGGATCCGGTAGGATAACTTCAATGCTCGGCGTTGAATCGTCGCCAAAGGTAATGCCGAGATCAATGATGATCCAATCATGGTCGTCCGGCGCGCCGTAACCATAGAGATTAAAATTCATGCCGATTTCTTCAGCACCGCCAAGCGGCACAAAAAGAAGTTCTGGGTCTTGTTTTTTCGCCATCAAGGTTGGTTACGTCGGTAAATAGCCAACAGACCACGCAAGGTTAGATCCTGCTCCCAATGGTCAATCGCATCAGTAGCATCAGCAAACATCGCGGCTAATCCGCCGGTCGCGATAATCTTCATCTCGCTACCGACTTCCTGTTTGATACGCGCCGTCATTCCTTCGATCATGCTGACATATCCCCAGAAAATACCGGACTGCATGGCCGAGATGGTGCCCGTACCGACGACTTTTTCAGGTCGCTCGATGGAGACGCGGGGCAACTGAGCTGCTCCCATATGCAGCGCTTCCAACGACAGATTAATACCCGGCGAGATAATGCCGCCCCGGTAGTTGCCTTCGGAGTCAACAACATCAAAGGACGTTGCCGTGCCGAAATCGATAATCGTCACCGGTCCATTATAGTTCTCATAGGCTGACACGGCATTGCACAGCCGGTCGGCTCCGACCTCTTTAGGATTATCGATTAATATCTCCAGCCCAAGATCGACGTCTGAATCGCCGACCACCAAAGGCACGCAATCAAAATAGTGCTCGCAGAGATTTTCCAGATGAATCCGGCTAACAGGTACCACAGTGGCGATAATCGCAGCGGTAATATCCTCCCGGGTTAAGCCATCACGCTCCATCAACTGACCGAGCCACACGCCAAACTCGTCTGCCGTCCGGTTAACATCGGATGCCGCCCGCCACTCTCCTTTAACTTCACCATCATCAGCGAAGACGGCAAAAACAATATTAGTGTTACCTGAATCTATTGCCAGCAGCACTTAAGATTCTCCACCTTTTGTATCGCTAAAGTATACATCGCCAGCGGTAATTCGGCGAGGTCCGTCAGTGGTTTCGATGACTAACGCGCCATGCTCATCAAAATCGCAAAATGGTCCAATGTATTTTTCAGAACCACTTTCGACAATCAAAGGCTCATCAAAGGTATGCGCTGACGCCAGCCAGGTATCCCGCACCGGCTGAAACCCCTCTTCCAACCAACGGCTGTACCAGGCAGACAGTCGGGCGACATAAGCTTCAACCATGTCGCCAACAGCTATATCCTGATCCAATTTATCTTTTACGCTGGTTGCTGGGAAGCGCGTATCTGCCGGAAAATGTTGAAGATTGATGCCACAGCCTGCTACCACCCAGGAGGTCAGGCCACTTTGCCCAACACCGGCTTCTAACAACGTGCCGCCAATTTTCATGCGGTTGAGTAACAAATCATTTGGCCATTTGTATCTGACCGGCGCCGCAACCTCGAGAATTTCTGTTAGCGCTTCGCCAGCGGCAATTACCGGTAAAAAGCCTATTTGAGCTGCGTCTGCCAAGGCGCAGTCAGGCCGAAATAAGACCGAACAAAACATATTACCGGGTTTTGATACCCAATCACGATGTTGGCGGCCTTTGCCGGAGGTTTGCTCCAGCGACCAAATGGTTAGACCTTCTGCAGCATTATCCGTGATGGCACGGTATTTGAGTTCATCATTAGTGCTGCCAATTGTATCGACCGCCACCAAGTTGTAGCCTTGAGGCATCTGTGGAAGTTTAGACATGATTACTCATGGAAGAGAGCTGCCGCCGCCGATTCTGCGCCGGTCAATAGTGGTGCCGGATAGAAAACAAAGAAGATAATGACGACGCCAGTGACAACCAGGATCGTTTTCATTTCCAGACTGATACCGCGGTCAAGCTCGTCGACAGGATCATCAAAATACATCACCTTGATGATACGGATATAATAATAGGCGCCAACAACACTGGCTAGTACACCGATGATGGCCAGAGCATAGAGTTCGACTTGGATCGCGGCTTGGAAGACATACAGTTTACCGAGGAAGCCGGCGAGAGGAGGAATACCCGCCATCGAGAACATGAAAATTGACAAAATCATCGCCAGCGCTGGATTGGATTTCGACAAGCCTACAAGGTCGTCGATACCTTCAACCATGCGGCCATCGCGCTTCATCAATAAAATACAGGCAAAGGTGCCGATATTCACAACCATATAAATACCGAGATAAATCAGCATACTCTCAACACCATCAGCTCGCAACGCGGCATCACCAGCAGCACCTGCCACCGCCAAACCAATTAAGGCGTAGCCCATATGACCAATCGAGCTATAGGCCATCAGGCGTTTAATGTTGGTCTGATTGATCGCCGCAAAAGCGCCCAATAGCATCGAGGCGACCGAGATAAATATAATGATCTGCTGCCACTGAGCCCCAAGCTCTCCAAACGGTCCAATCATAACTCGGATGAATAGCCCCATGGCGGCAATCTTTGGCGCCACGGCAAAAAGAGCTGTTACCGGTGTCGGAGCGCCTTCATAAACATCCGGCGTCCACATATGGAACGGCACGGCAGATACTTTGAAGGCCAAACCAGCCAGCATAAAGACAATACCTACTACCACACCGACCGATATGTGGTTGTGCGAATCGTGGAAAATCCGGGCCAGCGTATCAAAGCTTGTTGTTCCCGCGAAGCCATAGATCATCGACATGCCATACAGCAGCAGGCCGGATGCCAGTGCACCGAGGACAAAATATTTAAGGCCGGCTTCGGCCGAGCGTGCTGAGTCGCGCTGGAAAGACGCAATCACATAAAGCGACAGGCTTTGCAGCTCCAAGCCAAGGTAAAGCGCGATCAGGTCATTGGCCGAGATCATCATCATCATGCCGAGGGTCGCCAACACTATTAGCACTGGAAATTCAAAACGCTCAATACCTTGTGTTTTAAGATAATCTTTCGACATAATTATCACTGTCGCGGCGGATACCAGCACCAGAGCTTTGATGTAAACAGCGAATGTATCCGTTACAAATGCGCCGCCAAAGGTTACCGACCGGCCTTCGGTCACCAGACCGATAAAAGGAATTGCTACTATCAGGACCAATACGCTGGCGTAAGACACCATTCGAGTATTGTTTTCTTCGCTCGAGAAAACTCCCAGCATCAGCAGCAACATTGCAGCAATCGCCAGGAATATCTCCGGCAACGCGGGGGTTAGAGATGGTAACGTTGCAAGTGGCATAGCTTCAAATTCCTCTTACTTCGCAACTACCGAAATATGCTGCGCGGCGGCAAGCGCGCTGTGATAGCGTTCAACTAAATTCTCAACCGAGGCATGCATCGCATCCAGGAACAGGCTCGGATAAATACCCATGACAAAAACGACCAACAGCAAGGGTGCAAATATGGCGACCTCACGGCGATTGAGATCAAGGATCGATTTTAAATTCTCTTTAGTCAGCTCACCGAAAATAACCCGGCGATAGAGATAGAGCATATAAGCAGCGCCCAGGATTATTCCCGTTGTGGCAAAAGCGGCCACCCAGGTATTGGTTTTAAAGGTGCCGACCAGGATCAAGAACTCACCAACAAAACCACTGGTGCCTGGCAAGCCCACCGAGGCCATCATGAAGATCATAAAAATTAGCGCATATTTGGGCATACGATGCACCAACCCGCTATAGGCCTCAATGTCGCGGCTATGAATGCGGTCGTAAACTACACCGACGATGAGGAACAGTGCGGCAGAAACAACGCCGTGGCTGAGCATTTGAATAATCGCACCTTCAATGCCCTGTGTGTTGGCGGCAAATGTACCAATGGTTACGAATCCCATGTGAGCGACCGACGAATAGGCGATCAGCTTTTTCATATCTTCCTGAGCCAGTGCCACCAGAGATGTATAAATTACCGCGATAATGCTAAGCGTGTAAATCAGCGGCGTAAAATCAGCCGACGCCAGTGGGAACATCGGCAAGGAAAAGCGCAGGAATCCATAGCCGCCGAATTTCAGGAGCACGCCAGCGAGGATAACTGATCCAGCAGTTGGTGCTTCAACGTGGGCGTCTGGCAGCCAGGTATGAACCGGCCACATCGGCATTTTGACGGCGAAGGAAGCAAAGAATGCCAACCATAACCAGGGCTGCAGCGTCGCTGGGAAGTTATGTGTTAGCAATTTCGGAATTTCAGCCGTGCCAGCTTGGAACATCATCGTTAAAATAGCCAGCAACATTAATACTGAACCCGCCAGCGTATAAAGGAACAGTTTGTAAGCAGCATAATTCCGCCGCGCCCCACCCCACACACCAATGATAATAAACATCGGGATCAGCACGCCTTCGAAGAAAATATAGAACAGTACCAGATCAAGGGCTGAGAACATGCCGACCATCAAGGTTTCCAGCACCAGGAAGGAGATCATGTATTCTTTAACGCGGTCGGTGATGGTAATCCAGCTGGCGCCGATACAGAGCACTGTCAATATCGTCGACAAAATCACGAAGAACATTGAAATACCGTCGACACCCATGTGATAGGCAATATTAAGTCCTGGCATCCAAACGGATTTTTCAACAAATTGGAAATTGGCTGTCGAGTTATCGAAATTAATCCAAATGCCAAGCGACACAAAGAAGGTAATAAGCGAAATCCACAGCGCTACCCAGCGGGCATTTCGGGCAACAATCTCTTTATCATCATCGCGGATCAGTAAGATAAAGAAGACTCCGACCAATGGGGCGAAAGTGATTATTGAGAGCCAGGGCATATTATCCATCGCTTAAGCTCCCTGTACCAGGAACCAGGTAACGAAAAAGGTAACTCCAAGTAACATGGCTAATGCATAATGATAAAGATAACCGCTTTGCATGGCGGCAGCACGGCGCGCCAAATGTTTAACCGCAGCGGCGACTCCATCCGGCCCAACGCCATCGATCAGTAAGCCGTCGCCAGCCTTCCACAAACCCCGACCCAGATAGAACACCGGCCTAACAAAGATTTTGTCATAAAGCTCGTCAAAATACCATTTGTTAAGCAGGAACAGGTAAGTCCGCTGAAAACCTGCCACCAAGGCACCCGGCAATTCCGGGGCAAACATATACATCAGGTAGGCGAGCGCAATGCCGCCAATACCAACGACCAGCGGCAGCAACTTAACCCAAATCGGTAAATGATGCACATTTTCGAGGGTTTTATGGGTATCCAACACAAAGAGGGAATTTTTCCAGAATTCAACCGTATGCTCGCCGACGAAATAGTCGACTGACAGGATACCAACAAACAACGCGCCGAGTGCCAGGACAACCAGAGGCAGGATCATGACTTTTGGTGATTCATGGACATGCGCTAGCGTCGTTTCATCAGCGCGGGATTCTCCGTGGAACGTCATAATAATCAAACGCCAGGAATAAAAGGCGGTCAAGAAGGCTGCGGTAATTCCGAGCCAGAACGCATATTGACCTATACCAGTTTGCGCTCCCCAAGCGGTTTCAAGAATAATATCTTTGGAGAAGAATCCGGAGAACGGCCAAATACCGGCGAGCGCCAAACTGCCAATCCACATCAGAATATAAGTCGCCGGGATGAGCTTATAGAGCCCGCCCATTTTGCGCATGTCTTGTTCGTCTGACATAGCGTGAATGACCGAACCGGCACCTAAGAACAGCAAGGCTTTAAAAAACGCGTGGGTGATGAGATGGAACATACCAGCAGAATAGGCCGACACGCCCAAAGCAAAGAACATGTAGCCCAATTGAGAAACTGTTGAATAAGCAATCACCCGCTTAATATCATTTTGCACGCAACCGACCGTCGCGGCAAAGATCGCTGTCGACGCGCCGATCAAAGTTACAACCGTTAGGGCGACATCTGAATACTCGTACAATGGGGACAACCGGGCGACCATAAAGACGCCTGCTGTCACCATGGTTGCGGCATGGATTAAGGCTGAGACCGGTGTCGGGCCTTCCATCGCATCCGGCAACCAGACATGGAGGCCAAGCTGGGCGGATTTACCCATCGCGCCAAAGAACAGCAACAGGCAGATCACCGTTAGGGCATGGAACTCACCTGAGAATACGGTCATCGTCGCCGTCGACTTTTCTTTGGCGAGACTGAAAATAGTGTCGTAGCTGATACTGTCGAACAGGAAGAAACAGGCAAAGATACCCAGCGCAAATCCAAAATCGCCAATTCGGTTAACGACGAAAGCTTTGATCGCCGCCGTATTGGCTGACGGGCGGTCATACCAGAAGCCTATCAACAGATAAGAGCACAAGCCGACTCCTTCCCAGCCGAAAAACAGCTGGACAAGGTTGTTGGACGACACCAGCATCAACATGAAGAAGCTGAAGAGACTCAAATAGCCCATGAAGCGCGGTATGGAGCCGTCATGTGACATATAGCCGATGGAATAAATGTGGATCATCGACGAGACCACGGTTACCATCGTCACCATTAGGACTGCCAAGGTATCGCCGCGCAGTTCCCAAGAGAACTCCAGTGATCCAGAATCAACCCAAGTGAAAAGCTCAACCGTGCCGTTTTGACCGTTCACAACGACAGCGATAAAAACCAGGATAGCGGCGACTGCGGCCAACAGCATAGCGCCGCAAGTAATCAGTTGAGACGCCAGATCCAAGCGTTTCTTGCGTTCGGCGTCTTCGGAGTGTACCGCACCGTGCGCAGCAAAAGCAATCATACCGGCAATGAGACTACCAATCAGGGGGAGGAATACTGCTGCGATATACATGCTCGTCCTACCCCTTCATGATCCGGATGTCTTCAACAGCGATGGTGCCGCGATTGCGGAAATAAACCACTAGGATGGCGAGGCCAATTGCCGCCTCACCCGCCGCCACAGTCAGCACAAAGAGCGTAAACACTTGGCCAACCATATCTCCGAGATGGGCCGAAAATGCAACTAAGTTAAGATTAACAGCCAACAAAATAAGCTCGATCGACATCATGATAATAATGACGTTTTTGCGATTAAGGAAAATACCAAACACGCCAAGCGTAAACATGATGGCGGCAAGGACGAGGTAATGGGATAAGCCGATCTCTAACATTAGACCCCACTCCCCGACGAAACTTTTTTGATCTCAAGTGTATCGCTCGGATGACGGGAGACCTGATCACCGATGTTTTGCTTACGCACTCCCAAACGTTTGCGATGGGTCAACACAATTGCCCCAATCATGGCTACCAGCAAAATCATGCCGGCGGCCTGGAAATAATAGATGTAGTGGGTATAGAGTATATTGCCGAGAGCTTCGGTATTAGTGGTTTTCACAGCAGCTATCGGCGCAACGAAATTTTTATCAACGTTGTCAGCTATCACCCAGCTACCGCCGATGATGCCCAGTTCCATGACCAAGATAAAACCAATCATCGCGCCCAAAGGTAGATATTGCAGAAATCCTGCCCGCATCTCGGCTTGACTGATATCCAGCATCATGACAACAAACATAAACAATACGGCGACTGCACCGACATAGACGACGACCAGGATCATCGCCAGGAACTCGGCACCCATCAGCACAAACAATCCCGCTGAATTGAAAAATGCCAGAATCAGGAACAGCACAGAATGCACAGGGTTGCGCGCTGAAATTACCAACACACCGGCAGCTACCGTAATCGCCGCGAATAAATAGAAAGCCAGACCTTGAATAATCATTCACCTGCCTCCCTAACTTCAATTCTATCAATCACGTTCAGCATCGGCTGAATAGTCTCCTCTTACCGGTAAGGTGCGGTTAATTCCAACCGCGCGGCGAGTTCCGTTTCCCAACGGTCACCATTCGTGAGCAGCTTTGCTTTGTCGTACATCAACTCTTCACGGGTTTCGGTTGCAAATTCAAAATTCGGCCCTTCAACAATCGCATCAACCGGGCACGCTTCCTGGCAAAAACCGCAATATATGCATTTCACCATATCAATGTCATAGCGCGTTGTCTGGCGGTGGCCGTCATCCCTTGGCTCCGCTTCAATGGTAATCGCCTGAGCAGGACACGTCGCTTCGCAGAGTTTGCAGGCTATGCAGCGTTCTTCGCCGTTGGGATAGCGGCGCAGCGCGTGCTCACCCCGGAAACGAGGCGACAACGGCCCTTTTTCATAGGGGTAGTTGAGCGTCACTTTTTTCCGGAAGAAATAGCGCAAGGTCAGCGCCATCCCCGAGACCAGCTCAGCGAGGAAAATGCTTCTTATGCCACGATCAATAACACCCATAATCAGCTCTCTTTCCGCCCCCTACTTACTTACTGTCACATTGGCGAGCGGTGAAATATCAAATGCCACGACGACACCGCCAACGATGACAACGGCAGCCAAGGAGATCGGCAGGAATACTTTCCAGCCGAGGCGCATCAGTTGATCGTAGCGATAGCGTGGGAAAGTTGCGCGCACCCATAGGAAGATGAACAGCAACATGCACATTTTAATAATGAACCAAAGTGGTCCCGGCAGCCAATTAAACGGCGCGATATCAAACGGCGGCAGCCAGCCACCAAAGAACAGGATCGTCGTCATGCCGGCCATTAGAATCATGTTTGCATATTCACCAAGGAAGAACAGCGCGAAGGTCATCGAGGAATACTCAACGTTGTAACCGGCGACAAGTTCGGCTTCCGCTTCCGGCAGATCAAATGGATGACGATTGGTCTCCGCCAATGTCGAGATAAAGAAAATCACTGCTATTGGGAACAGCGGAATAACAAACCAGATGCTTTCTTTCTGAGCATTGACGATATCAGAAAGGTTCAACGAGCCGGCGACAATTAATACCGAGATAATAATAAAGCCCATTGAAACTTCGTAAGATACCATTTGTGCCGCCGAGCGAAGCGCGCCAAGGAAAGCGTATTTCGAGTTACTCGCCCAACCCGCCATCAAGATGCCATACACACCCAGCGACGAAATCGCGAACAGATACAAAATACCGACATTAATGTCGGCAACAACCAGGCCATCACTCAACGGAATAACCGCCCAAGCAACGAGTGAAAGAGAAAACGTAACCATTGGCGCCATGACAAAGACGACCCGGTTGGCACCCGATGGAATAACCGTTTCTTTAAAGAACAACTTTGCACCATCGGCAAGGGGCTGCAACAGACCATAGGGTCCTACCACATTTGGCCCGCGGCGCAGATGCATTGCTCCGATCACTTTACGCTCGGCGTAAGTGAGGTAGGCAACGCCTACCAGCAATGGCACTACAATGGCCAGAATTTGCAACAGAATCCAAATAA
>CAJWIB010000017.1 GCA_913041095.1 uncultured Rhodospirillaceae bacterium
ATCCAGCCCGTTTCGCATCCGGCGAAAACCCGGAAAGTTTGGATAAGGAATTTCTGCGCCTATGGATCGGTGCTAAATGCGATCCTTACAAAGATCCAATCCCCGAAATTCCGGCCACAACACTTATCGAATTTAGCGAAAAGTACATAAAATTATTTGAACGGGTCACGGGGCAGGCATTTGAAAAGCCGGATTTATCCATCTCGGTCCGGGATCGTATTAGAAATGCTATAAGCGAAGAATTACCTGAGTTTTTCGTCAATTAAATTCTTAAAAATAGCGATAACGAACCCTTGATAAAAATTGCTGAAGTTTAAGTGCTATTTCAGAAGCTCATTAACGGTGCCAATGAAAAAATCGTGATACAACGGTTTGCTTAGAATTCGATCGGCGCCAAGTTTTTAGCACAGGTGAGATATGTATCACTGTCCTTGGCGTTACCCGATATAGCTATGATCGGGGGCAGGCGTTATTAACGCCTTCCGTGAGCCGGGAATATCAATAAGGTTTTGATCAGGGCCGAGATCGGGCAATTTGAATTCTTTCTAACGGAGTAATACTAGACCAACTTTATCTTGTGGAATTCATTTCGCCAATAGAACAATGTTTCGCTTAGGTGTAATTTATTTTGCGCACCAGCTCCGCCACATTTCCCGGTAAGCGATCTCAATATTCTGCGCATATTGACTGGCGTCACAGAGTGATGAGTTGGTCAGACGGTCACGCAGTGAGTTTCGCAGTAAGCGTAATTCAGGTAAGTTTTCTGCCAAATTTTGGGCTGCGTTTATATAGGTTCTTGGCGTATCAGCAATAAGATGATCAAGCCCTGCTTCCTGCAAGATAGAACCGGCGACGCGATCGACAAAATGCTTACCTGTCATTGCTACAACCGGCACGCCCATGGCGAGCGCCTCAAATGTCGTTGTTGCGCCATTGAACGGGAAGGGATCGAGAGCAATATCAATATGGTCGTAGAGCATCAAATACTTTGCCTGTTCATCAATATTGCCGGCCAGCAATAACCGGTCTTCGGTAATGCCAAAATGGGCAAACTTACTTTGCCAATGTTTGATTAAATCTGTGTCTTCGAAATAGTCGTGATATTTTAAGAACAGCCGGGAATGAGGTACAGAAGTTAATACATCTGCCCACAAGGCGATGACATGATCATTGATTTTTTCCAGCTTGTTGAAACTGCCGAAGGTCAGAAAGCCGTTTTGATCCACTGGCAATGACGAAACAGCAGGAAAATCTGCCGGCGAAGAAAATTGATAAAATACCGGTAAGCGATAAAGGTCTTCGCTAAACTTCTCCTGCGTGTCACTGGGATGAAGCGATTTATCGGTGAGCCAGTAGTCCATCTCGGTCAGACCGGTGGAGGCACAATCATGAAAACTGATTTGCACTGGCGCGGCGCGATGGGCCGCAACGGTCGGCCGATTAAGATTAAACCGTCCGGCCAAACAGATGAGAATATCGATCTCGTCGGCGGTTATTTTCTGAGCTACCTGGGCGTCGCTTTGTCCGGAGGTTGAGCACCAGTGATCAGCATGAGATTTAAACTGTCCGGTAACGTCATCATTATTTTCGTTCTCTGCGTAGATGAAGGTTTCCACTTCGCTCAGATCATGATGACTGATCAGCGGCATTATATTGTAACCAACTGGATGGGCATGAAAATCCGATGACAAATAGCCAACCCGGAGTTTACGGTTGATGTTCCGGTCACGCGTTTCAAATTTGTTTTGATCTCCGGATAGGCGATCATACTTGCGGCCATATTTCTGGTGAATTTTATATAAATCGTCACTGGATTGCTGCGGCAAATTCAGCGCATTGATCAGCAGATTACGTTCCGCCAAGTAGCAATTGGGATCGACTTCCAGCGCCCGGCGATAGGTCCGGTTGGCGTTGTCCAGCAATCCGATCGCTTGTTCAATAACGCCGAGATTGTTAAATAAACGCCCATCTTCAGGCCGCAGCAGAATGGCGCGCCTGGAAGCTTTCATCGCGCCGGTCAAATTACCGGTTTTTGCCAGCGCCTGGCCGAGATTGCTATGGGCTTCAACACAATTGGCATCAATTTCGAGGGCACGCTTAGATTGCTTAACTGCTTCGTCAAATCGACCGGCAGCAACAAGGGCATTGCCAAAATTAACCAGGTAGGAGAAGTTTTTAGGCTCCAGCGCTAAGGCCATTTCAAACGCCGCTACTGCCTTTTCGGGCGCTCCTTGATCCAAATAAACGACACCTAGATTGAAATAGGCTTCAACATTGTCCGGTAGCGCTTTGGTGGCGCGCGACAAAAGGTTGTTCGCTTGCTCAAGATTACCTGTTTGATGGGCTAATAAACCGAGTAGACGGAGCGCCTCACTATGCTCTGGATCACTTGCCAGGACTTGGCGGTATACAGATTCAGCCCGAGCAAGATTGCCCGCCCGGTGATGGTATTCACCGATCGAAAGTTCATCAGCCCGTAATGCCTGATTACCATCCATTTGGCTCGCCACTCAATATAAGGGTTATAAATATCCGGCCTATAGTGGCGAACTAATGTTAAAGAGCGGTAAAGGTGTCGGAAGCAAGGGCTAATTATTTTTTGCGTAAACGTAAGAGAAGTTCGTTATAGGAGTCGTCATTTTTTATTTGCGTTAATGCGGCATCAAACTTTTTGATAAATTCCATCTCCAAATTAGATTTCTTGGATAACAACAAGGTAAAATTCATCTGCGCATATATTTTAGGCAGTGTGATCAGCACTTTTTCCAGTCCAAAAGAACTAATCGCCGTATTGGCAATGGTTGGATGAGAACGTCAGCGCGGCCAATATTTTCCATGCGCAGACAGGCCAGTACATTCAACGCTGTCATGAAATTAATCCGCAGCGATGAATTTGCTCGTGATTGCCATTAAGGTGGAACTTAAATTTCTTACCTTTGGTTGATTTCACCAAGGATTTGAGTTCTAACAAGTTCGCATAAGTATAATAGGATTCAAGGATCTCACTGAAATAGCATTTTAGTTTTCAGTCGGGTTAAAAAATAGGTTTAAGCCCGCGTGACCAACTCTCTCTCTCAAAAACTTCATACCGTCCCAGCCGCCATTGTGTTTGGTTTGATTGCCGCTTTTATTTGGGGCGTGTGGCCAGTCGTCTCGGCCTTGAGTATCGACCGATCTTTGTCGGCCTTGGATTTAACGGCGCTTCGTTTCGGTGTTGCCGGGATCATATTGCTGCCGTTGTTCTGGAAACGGCAGCTCGGCATTCTCGGGCGTAGTAGTTTAAGCTGGAAAGCGGTGATTTTAATCGTCGCCGGGGCAGGGCTACCATATGTGCTGGCGGGTACGGGCGGATTGGAATTTGCTCCGGCAGGCCATTTTGGTGTGATCACGCCGAGCACTCAACTTATGACATCAACCCTCGGCGGTTGGTTAATTCTCAAAGAAACACAAAGCCGTACAAGATGGATCGCGGTCGCCATTATCCTTTGCGGGGTGGTTCTGACCGGTTGGGAGGGTTTGCAAGGTCGCGGTGAAGACGTTTGGATCGGTGACCTGATGTTTTTCTCGGCGGGAATATTGTGGGCGACGTTTACCTTAGCCGCTCGGCATTATTCGGTTGAAACATTTCATGCTGTGGCCTTGGTCTCCGTGTGGTCAGCGGTGTTATTTTTTCCGGTCTATTTGCTTTTCTTGGATTCAGGTATTCCTGCGGCTTCGATTTCGGAAGTTGTATTCCAAGGGGTGGTGCAGGGGTTGCTCACTGCAGTCGTTGCACTAATTCTTTTTACGCGGGCAATTGCGATCCTGGGCGCCGGGCGGGCGGCTGTATTTCCGACCTTGGTACCAGGAACGGTAGTTTTGCTAGCTATCCCGATATTAAACGAGTATCCAACCTTGATTGAGATCTTCGGTCTGATTATTGTTTCAATTGGTATGATGCTGGCGATGGGATTATTGGATCGATTAAGATCGTGAATTTGTCATCGTGAATAAAAAATATAAAAAGACCTGCTCGACAAATTGGTTGAGGCCTGAAAAGGTCTTCCCATGAACACAGACTACTCCCCCAATAATAATTTAAAAGGTATTGTCGTTATGGTCATCGGTATGATCGGCATGGCCGGTACCGATGCCGCCGGAAAATGGTTGATGACCAGCGACTATTCGGTGTTCCAAGTGGTCGCCGTCCGGGGTTGGATGATTGTTGTTTTATTGACAGCCTGGATACTGATTAAAAAACGCACGGCCGAGCTTAGAACCATGCGCTTAGGCGCCCATGGTATCCGATTGGTGCTGGCTTTTTGCGGTCCGATTTTAATGTTCAGCGCGCTCGCAACCATGCCGCTCGCCGATGTAACGGTAATTATCTTTGGCTCGCCATTTTTAACCACCGCGCTGTCGGTGCCGATCTTTAAAGAAAAAGTTGGCCGCCATCGCTGGCTGGCCGTGATTTTGGGATTTATTGGCGTGGTCGTCGTTCTGCGTCCCAGCGCCGGATTATTTGAGCCAGTCGCCATTTTAGCCTTACTGGCAGGGGTGGCATTTGCGACCGTCAATCTTACCGCGCGCTGGTTGCGCGATACCGAGACAACGATCTGCATCACCTTCTACACCATGGTTGGAATGGCTATATTGGCGAGTTTGGCCCTGCCGTTTGTCTGGCAACCGATCCCGCTTAATGATCTCGTGATCTTTATCATCATGGCGGTATTTACGCTGATCGGATATCTCGGCATGACGGGCGCCTTTGTCATGGCGCCGGTGGGTGTTGTTGCACCCTTTGAATATACCGTGCTGATTTTCGCCGTGATACTGGGCTTTGTGATTTGGGGGGACGTGCCGGATGGCTTTGTCTGGACCGGTGCGGCGATTATTATCGCTAGCGGAGTCTACCTTATTCAACGTGAAGCCCGGGCTCACAAATCCTAATCGCTTATAGAATTTAATTCCAAGGTTCCGGGTACCGGATTCGCAACTAGCGAGTAGTTGTTGCGAGTCCGGTACCGGGTACAGTTAGAAATACAGTTAGAAAATAAATCTAAAAGCACCTGGAACCTTTATTAATGCGGGCGAAATCGCTTTAATGCTGGCCAACTAAGAATAAGCGGGAGCTTAAGCGTGGACGGCAATAATCCGATCACATTAGAGAGCAAATATTCGGCTACCAGCGGTCGGGTCTATGTCACCGGCACGCAAGCTCTGGTGCGGCTGCCGATGATGCAGCGCCAGCGTGACTTATTGAACGGGCTCAATACGGCCGGTTACATTACCGGCTATCGTGGCTCACCCATTGGCGGCTATGATTCTGCTCTTTGGCAGGCCAGTGAACATCTCGAAAAACATCACATCCGCTTCCAAGCCGGCGTCAATGAGGATATGGCGGCAACCGCGTGCTGGGGCACGCAACAAGTCGGAATCTGGCAGTCGGCCACCGAGCAAGCCAAATATGATGGGGTGTTTGCAGTCTGGTATGGTAAAGGGCCGGGGGTAGACCGTTCCGGTGATGCGCTCAAACATGGCAATCTCGCCGGTACTTCAGCGAATGGCGGTGTGTTGATATTGGCCGGTGATGATCAAGGGGCGAAGTCATCAACAACCGCGCATCAATCCGAGCAAGCCCTGATTGCGGCGATGACCCCTATCCTTTATCCGGCAAGTGTTCAGGAATATATAGACTACGGTTTGATGGGTTTCGCCATGTCGCGCTATTCGGGCTGCTGGACCGGTTTTAAATGTGCCGGCGATATTATCGAAAGCTCATCCTCGGTGTCGGTCGAGTTGGATCGTCTCGATATTAAACAGCCCACTAATTTTGAGTTTCCCGAAGACGGTGTTCACATCCGCTGGCCTGATGGACCAATTGAGCAGGAAAAGCGCCTGATCTCGGTCAAACTCAAAGCGGCGCAGGCCTTTGTGCGAGAAAACTGGCTTGATCGTATTTCTCATGAGACGTCAAAAAAACGGCTTGGTATCGTTGCGCCGGGTAAGGCCTGGCTCAATGTCGGTCAGGCGTTTGATGAACTAGATCTGAGCGATGCGGAACGCCAGGAAATCGGCATTGGTGTGTTTAAAGTCGCCATGCCGTGGCCACTTGAGCCGACACGCATCCGTGCTTGGGCGGCGGGCTTTGATGAAATTCTGGTCGTCGAGGAAAAGCGTAATCTAATCGAAGACCAACTCGCCCGCATATTGTTTAATCTGCCAGAAGAGCAAAGACCACGCTTGGTCGGTAAAAAAGATGAGAGCAGCAATTTGCTGGTGCCCGAATATGGTGAACTCAATGGCACCATTGTTGCGCAAGTGATTGCTAATCGATTTTTAGAGGAGGGCGAGACCAACTGTCTGGTTTCCGCTGCCGCTTTGATTAAGGCTCGCACTGCAGACAGCAATCGCCCGGCAGCGCCACCGGAACGCTCGCCCTGGTTCTGCGCCGGCTGTCCGCATAATTCTTCAACATTGGTGCCCGAAGGCAGCCGCGCGCTGGCCGGTATCGGCTGTCACACAATGGCGGTTTATATGGATCGCCGAACCGCCGCTTATACCCACATGGGGGGTGAGGGCGGTACCTGGATCGGCCAGGCGCCATTCACGACGGCCAAACACGTCTTTCAAAATATCGGCGACGGTACCTATTACCATTCCGGGCTGATGGCGATCCGGGCGGCGGTCTCGTCCGGCGTCAATATTACCTATAAAATCTTATTCAACGACGCCGTGGCTCTGACCGGTGGTCAGCCGATGGATGGTGAGCTTTATCCCTGGACAATCTCCAAGCAACTTGCCGCTGAAGGGGTTGGGCACATTGCCGTCGTTTCCGACGAGCCGGAAAAATATCCTGACAATTTGGATTGGGCACCGCAGGCTGAAATTCACCACCGCCGCGAGCTTGAAAAATTGCAATTGGAAATGCGCAAGATCGAGGGCGTCACGGCAATTATTTATGATCAAACTTGCGCCGCCGAGAAGCGCCGCCGCCGCAAGCGCGGGATTTATCCTGATCCGGCGCGCCGGGTTTTCATTAATGATGCGGTCTGTGAAGGCTGTGGCGATTGCAATACGGTATCGAATTGTGTTGCCATTCGCCCACTTGAAACGCCGCTGGGCCGGAAACGAATTGTCGATCAGTCATCTTGTAATAAAGATTTTTCTTGCCTCGATGGGTTTTGCCCGAGCTTTGTTACCGTCGAAGGTGGGGCTTTAAGAATATTAGAACCGCCAGTCGTTGATCGTGCTAATCCCGCCGCTGACCTGCCGGACCCGACGCCAGCAAAAATTAATGGCTCGTACAATATTTTGCTGACTGGGATCGGTGGCACCGGCGTCATCACTGTCGGTGCGACATTGGGCATGGCGGCGCATATTGAAGGCAAAGGCTGTGCGGTTTTAGATCAAACCGGGCTCGCCCAAAAAAACGGCGCGGTGATGAGCCATGTTTCGATATCAAGTGACCCAGACACGGTATTGGCGACCCGAATTGGCACTGGCATGAGCGATCTCGTTATTGGCTTCGACATGGTTGTCGCTGCCGGTCAAGCTGCGGTTAATACGATGAGCACGACGCGGACACGGGCCGTTATTAATGATCATTTGGTGCCGCTGGCAGCATTCGCCGAACAGCCCGACATGCCGCTGGAATCAGGTGGTTATACCAATGTCATCGAAACTGTACTCGGCGACGATAGCGCTGAGTTTTTTGATGCGACCCAATTAGTGGCAAAATTGCTTGGCGACACTATTTCAACGAATGTGTTTCTGCTCGGTTTCGCCTATCAAAAAGGCTATCTGCCGTTGCAGGCAGTATCCATCGAAGAGGCTATTCGTCTCAACAATGTCGCAGTGGAGATGAATTTACGCGCTTTTGCCTGGGGCCGGGTCGCAGCGGATGATCCAGACCGATTGGCTGGATTGACCGGGACGTCTGATCAATCAGCCGAACCTGAATTCGATCTTGAGCAATTTATTGAAGACCGCAAGCAAGACCTCACCGCCTATCAAAATGCGGCTTATGCCATGCACTATTCTGAGGTGATTGCCAAGGTGCACTTAACCGAGGAAAAAGTCGACCCGGGTCGCATTAATTTAACCGCAGCTGCGGCAGGCGCGCTTTACAAATTGATGGCTTACAAAGATGAATACGAAGTGGCGCGGCTTTTTACCGATGGTAGATACATTAAAAAACTGCAAGCTCTGTTTGAAGGTGATTACCAGCTCAAACTTCACTTCGCGCCGCCTCTATTTGCCGCTAAGGATCGCGTTACCGGCCAGCCCTTGAAGAAAGAATATGGTGCATTTATGTGGTGGGTGTTGAAATTGTTGGCGTTGTTCAAAATACTACGCGGTACGCCGCTCGATCCCTTCGGCTATTTGGCGGAACGTAAAACAGAACGCGCCTTGATCAGGAACTATGAGAAGATGTTGGATGATATTGTTGCTGGCCTGACGCCAGACAATTACGAAACCACTGTTGAATTGGCTTCTTTGCCGTTGCAAGTACGTGGTTTTGGTTATGTTAAATCCCGCGCTCTCAAGGAAGCCAAAGCCGAAGAAATTCGTTTGCTGGCGGTGTTTAGAAAATCCGATGTGGTGTCAGTGAAGTCGGCGGAGTAGTTAGTCCCCAAGGCCTAGCTTTTTCACTAAATCCCAGGTCGCTTGAGGGTCTTCGACATGAGTGTTGTGAGCAACATTTGGGATGGTGACAGCATTTTTGTCGACCGCCAGGTAATCTTTAATATCGACCATTTTATCGTGTTCACCGACGGCCAATACAATGGGACATTTCAGCACACCAACTAACAATTCCATCCACGGACCGCCAACGGTTGCTACCGCATTGTCTGCAGCGAGCCGGTATTTATCGTCTTCTTGATATATGCCTGCGGCAGCCATCGGCGTGTCCGGTGGAACAATCCCGAATAAGCCAGATACTTTGAGATAGCGTTCAATGGCTTCATCACGGGCTTCAAACCATCGCGAAGGTTTGCCGCCGATGGCATGCATTTTGGCAGTGTGGTCTTCGGTCCAATCGAAGATGGTGCCAATAACGACGACACCAGCGATGCTTGCTCCGAACCAACCGGTTGCCAGCGCTAGTCCGATAATACCGCCCATTGAATGGCCGATAATGATGATCCGCTCACGGTCGCGGATCAGGTTGGCGATATCGGTTGAATGTTCACCTAAACCGTAGGACGGTGCCCAATCGGAACGGCCATGACCGCGCATATCGGGAATAACCCACTGACCGGCTTTTTCCTGTTCGATAATATCGCGGACATTGTGCCAGGTATTGCCGGTTGCGCCTTGACCATGTAGCAGCAGATAGGTCGTCTCACCTGCACCACCGGTTTCAACATAAATATTTGGTGAATTGGTGGAGGGCATTAAGAATTTATCCGCGCGGCGATAGCAAGTGTGTGGTAGAGCCGTTCAACAATGGGTTTTTCCATTAAGACGCCATCAATCTCGACAAAGGCTTTATCCTGTGCCTCATATTTTGAAATAAGGTCTTTGGCTCTGGCAATCTCTTCGGCGCTCGGGCTGAACACCTCATTGATGATTTCAATTTGCTTGGGGTGGATGGCGCATTTGCCGGTGAAGCCAATCTCAGCAGCGTTTTGGCTTTCCCCTTTGAGGTTGTCCGGATCATCAAGCCCGAAAAAAGGCATGTCCAGGAGATCAACTTTGGCATTTGCAGCCGCCAAAACCAATTTCTGGCGGGCGTACAAAAGTGCTTTCCAGCCGGGCTCTACTCTAAGATTGGCCGACATATCAAAGCCACCAAGTAAAAGTGAGCCAATCTTATGGCTCGATTTGGCAATCTCGTAGGCCCATTTGAGGCCTTCGGTGGTTTCGATCAAAGGATGAAATTTGAGCTCAGAATGTTTAGTGCTGAGGACATCCCGCAAAATGCGTATTTCCTCCGGTGACGAGATTTTTGGCAGCATCAACCCGTCTGGGGCCGTATCGGACTCGGCAAGTGCGATTATGTCCGCCATGCCTTCGGTGCTACGAATAGAATTTATCCTGAGCCAAATCTCAGTTTTGTCTTGTGAGGTATAATCAGCCACGGCGGTAATCGCTTCGGCTCGAACAGCGTCTTTGGCGTCATCGGCGACAGCGTCTTCAAGATCGATACAGATGATATCCGTCCCGCTTGACTCTGCTTTCGGCAAAATCTCCAATCGTGCACCGGGCACGAATAACAGGCTACGTCTTGGATTAGCATTTTGCGACATTGCTAAGTCTCACTTTCTTAGATAGACCATCTACATACATTTCTAGCTTAGAGATGGCTATAGTCTTTGAATATAAAGTTGAGATTCTAAAATGAGTAACGCGCTTAAAGATATCCTTGTTGTCGCCGTCGAACAAGCGGTGGCGGCTCCTTATTGCACCTCTCGTCTGGCGGATGCCGGGGCGCGGGTGATCAAGGTTGAGCGGTTGGGCGGTGATTTTGCCCGTGGCTATGATGACGTCGTCAACGGCGAAAGTGCGTATTTTGTATGGCTTAATCGAGGTAAGGAATCGATTGAGCTTGATATTAAACAATCAGATGATGCTGAAATACTGCAACGGATGATCGCCAAGGCGGATGTATTTGTGCAAAACCTCGCTCCCGGTGCAGCGACGCGAGGTGGCTTTGGTGCCAAGGAATTGCGCGAGAAATACCCGCAGCTGATCACTTGCAATATCTCCGGTTATAGCAGTGATGGGCCATCGTGCGACATGAAAGCCTACGATATGCTGGTACAGGCGGAAACCGGCATGGCCAGTATCACCGGCTCGCCGGATGAGCCTGGCCGGGTCGGTGTTTCGGTCTGTGATATTGCCGCCGGTATGTATGCGCACGCAGCGATTTTGCTGGCGCTAATGGAAAGGGAGCAAACCGGTGACGGCAAGGCGATAGAAACGTCACTGTTTGATGGCATGGCGGATTGGATGACGGTACCGCTATTGCATCAGGATTATGGTGGCAAGGCACCTGAGCGAATGGGCCTGCGTCATCCTTCCGTTGCGCCCTATGCGTCGTTTGAAACTAAGAACGGCGAGCTGATTGTGATCTCGATCCAAAACAATCGGGAATGGGCGCAGTTTGCCTGCGAGGTCCTAGAACGGCCAGATTTGGCGGAAGAGGGCCCCTATAAAGATAATATGTCCCGGGTCGCCAATCGCGAGGCCTTGGAAGCTGATATAAGCGAAGTGTTCCGGCGTTATACACGGGAAGAATTATCAGCGAAACTATTGGCAGCGCGTGTTGCTTTTGGCCGGGTAAATTCAATTGAAGACCTCTCAAATCACGAGGATTTGCGCCGCATGGAGATCGATACACCGCACGGCAAAGCGCACATACCGGTACCACCGGCACGTATCAGCGGCGAGGCAGTTGAAGCAATGTCTGTACCGGGTTTGGGCGAGCATAACCAAGCGCTACGCAATGAATTTAAAGCGGAAGGTTCGTCCTAAATTGGGATTTATACCCAGCAGCTTCACATTAAAATGACCGTTGATTATAGAGAAAGTGGACTTTGACCGAAAGTAGCAAATTTGAAAATTAACAGAATACCGGCACACGAAATTATTATCGCTCCGCAAAACAGAATAAAACCGGCTAAAATTTCGCTTGGCGGAATATCTCAAGTGCAATCTAAAAAAATTATCAATATAGTAATACCAGCAAATGGCACTGCATCGGAGCCAGGAGAAAACTATGAGACACCATAGCACCGTGGGTAAAAAAGAACGCATAAGCGCCTTGGGCTTGGATCGCGAAGATACGGCTGAAAAATTCAATGATCTTGATGACGTCATGGCGTCACCCTCAGCGGAGTGGAAGCGGCCATGGTGGGTGCGTGAAGTTACTAAACCAACAATGGATATCGATTGGGATGCGACCGAGCGCTTTGATGCCCGGAAAATCCAACAGGTATCATGGAAAAAATATGTCGGTGAAGAGAAGGCCAAGGAACTTGGCAAGCGCCGCGAGGAAAAGGTGCGCCAGTGGATGATCGAAAAAAGATCGGGTTATACCTTGCGCGACCGTGCCCTCGATATTGCCGGTGCTCAGGCTGGGTCGGTGGACACCAGTTTTTTGGGATCGTGGGCAAAAACTGCCGAGGCGACCAAAAATGAAGGTGAGATGTTTGCCAGAGATGCATCGCGCTCAAAATTGACTGACCCAGCGCGGCCCAAACCCATGAGCCCGGAAGAATTAGGGGTTCCCTGTTATGAAGGAACCCCGCAAGAGAATTCACGCATGATCCGCTCGGCGTTGAGGCACTTTGGTGCCTCGCAAGTCGGTTATGTGGAACTGAATGATTACACCAAAAAGCTGATCTATGCCGAGGATGCAATGGATGGCAAGCGGATCGAGTTTGAAAATGTTGATAAAGCCTATGAAACAAAAGAAAAACGGGTGATTCCAGAAAAAGCCAAATGGGTGATCGTATTCTCCGTTCAGATGTCCGAAGAGCTCATAAAAAGAAAGTCCGGATTGATGCCGTCGGCACTTTCTGCTGCCGCTACCGGAGCAGCTTACGGCCAAGCCCGCAATGCTATCGATCAACTGCAATGCTTTTTACATGTGCTTGGTTATCAAGGGTTGATGGGGACGTGGTTTAATGGGCTGGGTATTGCCCCGGCTTTTGCCGTCATGGCTGGCCTCGGTGAAATTGGCCGCATCAACCGCATGATCTCGCCTGAGCACGGGCCGCTGCAACGGGTTTTCAAAGTCGTCACAGATTTACCGCTGGAGCCGACCAAACCCATTGATGCCGGCATCATGAATTTTTGCCGCACCTGTAAAGTCTGCGCCGATGAATGCCCGGCCGATTGTCTGAGCAAGGAAACCGAACCCTATTGGGAGCCGAAGGGACCGTGGAACAATCCCGGACACAAAACCTGGTATGAGGATTCACCAACCTGCCGGACGTGGTGGGCAGTTTCTACGGCAGGCTGTTCAACCTGTTTTGCCGTTTGTGCCTTTAGTAAAAAAAATATTTCGGTGATCCATGATTTGGTCAAAATAGCCATCGCTAAAAATCGCATCTTGCCCGATAAGGTCAACGCATTCTTTGCCAAAATGGATGGCGTTTTTGGCTATCAGGATCAACGTAATATTGATGATTGGTGGGGTATGGAATTACCACCCCGCGGCACTAAAAACGTAAAAGGGACACAATTGGATTAAATTGAGGAGCCCATAAACATGTGGCGGTTTATATACGGTGTAGTCTTGGGAGCCGGCGGTATGGCGTTTTGGGATTGGCTGAAATCCGAAAATATTACGGTCGATTGGTATGTCTGGCCGCTCATGCTGCTGGCCTTGGCGCTCGGCACTTTAGCAGTCCATCATTTTTTTGCCTCAAGAGCAGAGCTTGAACCCAAGGCTGCCTGGATCGGGCTTGTCATATTCGGTGTACCTGCACTCCTGTTGTCGGGCTGGATGATCTCGTTTTTCAACTGATTGTTTTAAGTTAATCACCAGTCCGCCAAGCCTTTATGTTCGAGGACGCAGTCAGGGAGCGGCGCCAACAGAACTCTACCAAGACGAGTTCGCCTAAGCAGCGTAAGCAGAGTTCCAAAAATAAGTAGCATTGGCAATCCAGTATTATTTGTCAGACCCAAGCAATCTTCAGATAAATATTTTCTGCACTCTAACCCCTTTTTATATCCCTCTAGCAGTTATGTCTCACGGTCAAAGCGCCAAAGTTATCCAAAAAATCTAACAATTACTTCAAACGAACATAATCCTTTAATGTTCTTCCTCGTTTTCGTTGAATTTCCCAGTTAAAAAAATACCCACACCACTAAAACTCTGATAAAATTGACCTGCTTTATTCTATCTTTGATTTAGTTGGGCAAGAACCTCGAAATGCGAACAGTATAATTGAAACAGTATCGGAGTGACCTATGAAAATTCTTTATATGGATAACTTGGTCGATGTTCCGCATGAAACTGTTGCCGTATATGCGGCCATCACCGGCGATTATCAACCGTGATCTCACTGTCAAAAATATTTAGCTGTTGTTCGTCTCTTCAAGGCTATATCGCCGCTGACAGCAATCCGATCTTGACCTAAAATACCTTTTATTTACTGCTGTTTATCTCGAAAAATAGATTATTCACCCGCCTAAAAATAGCCGACCTACCTCTGGATCCTCGAGAAGTGCATTCCCTGGACCAGCTTTGGCCAACTGTCCCGAAACTAAAACATACCCGATATCCGCAAACTCAAGGCCCTTTTTTGCATTTTGTTCAACCAAGATAATTGTTTTACCGTCAGTTTTTTGAAGATCTGATAAAATCTCAAAAACCATATCAATGTATTTGGGTTCCAGGCCAATCGAAGGTTCATCAACCAAAAGAACGCTGGGTTGCATCACCAAAGCTCTGGAAATTTCAAGTAATCTTCTCTCGCCTCCCGACAAGACCTTTGCCGGTTGATTCCTTCTCTTCCTTAATCGCTCGTATTTTTCAAAAATTCTTTCGGTTTCATCTAAAGCCTCTTCGGTCTTGTCTTTTATATATCCCCCCATCAACAAATTTTCTTCAACCGTCATATCAGGGAACACAGAGTTATCCTGCAAGATATAGGCAATACCAACCGATTTTAATTTTTCTGCAGGCGTTAGTTTCGTTATGTTTTGCCCATCAATTTCTATTTGCCCATCAAAAATATTGGTAAACCCATAAATTGAGTGAAGGATTGTTGATTTGCCGGCTCCATTCGGACCAATCAGGCATAACGACTGCGCTTTACTAATGAATAAATCGAAATTATGTAAAATTTCCATCTTTCCATAGCCGGCAGACAACTTCTCAATTGTCAGATGTATGTCGCTCGGAGAAAGTTTCTTCAGGTCTTCTGGTTGAGGAGTCGAGCCTAAAACCGAATATTGATCAAGGGTCATTATTGAACTCCGAGATAAGCATCCACGACTCTCTTATCGTCTTTAATTTGTTCGGGTAAGCCTTCTGCTAATAATTGCCCATGCGCTAAACAACAAACTTTTTGGGCTAGATTCATAATCACTTTCATATTGTGTTCGATAACAAGGAGAGTAATTCCATACTCCTTATTTACTTTTATCAATCTATCAATAATTCCATTAATTAATGTCGGATTTATCCCTGCAGTTGGTTCATCTAGAAGAAGCATTTTTGGCTCATTCATCAAAGCCATTGCTAGTTCAAGAAGTTTTTGCTGACCAAAAGATAAATCACCCGCTCTTAGCTTCCTTTTTTGGAACAGACCAACGAATTCTAGCAACATTTCTGCTTTTGATGTTAATTCTTCCGGTATCTTCGAGAATACGGAAAATATAGTGTCATTTTTAGGCTTGTGACTAATCAACATGTTCTGAACGCAGTTTAATTTGCCATAAATTCTGGTTTGTTGAAATGTGCGTAACAATCCCAATTTTGCAATAACAGGCACCGGTAATTCTGAAATTTCCCTTCCGTCGAACTTTATCGAACCTTTATCAATTGGGTGCGTTCCAACGATAGAATTAAATAGAGTTGTTTTGCCGGAGCCATTGGGTCCAATTAATCCAGCAATTGAACCTTGTTCCACAGATAGGGAAATACCCTCATTGGCTTTAACTCCACCAAAATATTTTGAGACCTGATTAACTTCTAATATCGCGCTCATTATTTTAATTCTACCTGTGCTTTCAGGTCTTCCTCATCAACTATTTCGCCGAATTGGCTAGGATATTTTTCTCTAAGGTAACCCATAATCCCCTCTGGAAAGAAAACGACTATTACTACAATTAAAATTCCGAGAGCAACGTACTGCCATCCCAAAAAGAACGTCCAAAATCCCTCTTTAAATATATGAAAGACCGTTGCTCCAATTACAGGTCCCCAGAGAGTTCCCTTACCTCCAAGAATGGCCATCAAGACCATGAACACCCCATATGTTGCTCCGGCAAATGCAACTTCAACCGGTTCAATGTAACCAATCATGTTACCCACGAGGCCGCCAGCGATGCCCACAAAAAAAGCAGAGACAACCCAGCCAATAATTTTATACCGCATGGTGTGAATTCCCATTGCTTCTGCTTTGTCTTCATTATCCCTGATGGCATTTAGAACTAATCCAAACCTTGTTTGATAAGCCCACTTTAGAAAAAGAAAAGTGACCACAAATAATATCAGACAAGAAAAATAGAAAAATTCTGATCTTAACTCTGTATCACCTATGTTTTTTGGCCATGGAGGAGCGGTCATACCTTGCCCAGCACCAATTAATTCTATACCACCCGCAATTTCACCTGCGGCGATTCCTAAGCCTAATGTGCATATTGCAAAGTAATGGCCTCTTAATCCTAAAATTCCATAACCAATGATCGCCGCCACGATTGCCGGAACTACACCAGCTAAGAGTAAACCCACAAAAAAACCCTGAAAATATTGCAGAGGTGTATGTACAAAAGTTTTCTCACCACCACTTGCGGTCCATTCGTCCAGAGGAAAGAACATACCTATTTGGATGCCGGCACATAAATACATACCAAGACCAAAGAATAGAACATTACCAAACGTGTTATATCCCATTTGCCCTCCCTGCACGTCCCAAGTGAGGGCCAATACTATTAGTATCCACAAAAATGAGA
>CAJWIB010000018.1 GCA_913041095.1 uncultured Rhodospirillaceae bacterium
CCATATTCACCAACCGGGCTGCAAATACCGAGGCTGACTTTATCGCCGTATTTTTCAAACAGCATTTTGGCGGCTTCAAAATTACCTTTGCCAACATACGGGCTGGCATCCTCAAATGTGATATCACCTTCTTTTGGAATGCGGATAACAACCCAGTCATCTGACTGGCCGTTCAGCGTAAATCCCAATATCTCCAGCTGACCCAACGCAAAGGCAAAAGTGCCACCGGAATTTGCTTCCTTGACGCCACCCGTAAGCGGGCTTTTGCAGCCGACGCTGATACGATTGGCATTGGAAAAATTAGAACCGGCAAATGGCCCAGCGGAAAATATTAACGGATTGTCCGGACCTAGAGGGTCGGCTTTCGCAACGCCATTTTCGAGCAGTGTTTTTGCAATGTAGTGGCGGCCAACCCGGATCGCATCCTCGCCTTCGAGCTCTTCCGTTTCGACTGATTGGTCTTTCAGGTTAATTTGCAAGTATTTGCGCATGTCGTATCATCCTAAAGTCAAAAAGTTTGGTGCAAAGAGCTCGCCTTTATCATTGCCAGACTCTGTTTTATTTGATTGGTATGGTCTCCTAACAATCCGGCTGAATCAAGCTCGATTTTAGGTTTTCCTGAAAATGTAAAAGAGTAAACTATTTACTGAATAGTTTCCGGCTGTTCCAGCTCATCCGAAACAGGTGGCGGCGGAGAGGCGCTGGCTTGATGGTGCATGATACGCCATTCACCATCTTCCCGGACAAAAACATTCGTCGCCACCATCGTCGCCTCGGCAAAAACTTCGTAACAAATCACGACGGCAGTATCTTCAAAAATACTAGCCGACGAGCCTTTTACCTCAAACGACGGGCCGTCATGATTGGCGAGAATACCGTCCCAACTTTCCATCACCACATCTCTTCCGGCCAGATGATTCCAGCCCGGATGGACGCAGCTCACAGTTGGCCCAATTGCCCATAAAGCATTCATGGCTTGAATGTCATGGCTTTGAAAAGCCACATAGAATGCGTCATTGGCAAATAAAACAGCGGCACGATCAGACATGATTAAATAACCACCCTTGGCTCCCAATTTCTTAACCGGAACTTAACCAAGAATAGATGGTGCGGCAATGCCTCAATGACAAGTGATTTATTGAATAACGTGATTTTCAATCTCGTCGCGGAATATTTTATCCCAGCGGCGCTTGACGAGATACTCTTGCGATTCTACCAGTTCTTCTTCCCAATAGACTTTGGCAACCAGGCGAGCCAGGCGGGCACATATTAAGTTCTCCGCCTTGGTTATGTTGCGCTCGGTGACGCGGCTTAACCGGGTTGCGCCATAAGCCTGATAGATATCAAGAGCCTTACCAAAGGCTTCGGCAGCGCCTTCTAAATGCTCCGAATCCTCGGTTAAGCGACCGAGTAAAAAGATTGCGGACCATGCCATTGGGTGCGTTTTTGAGCAGTTCGACCTGACCGGAGAGAATTACAAATGCCGACGAGCTTGGATCACGTTCACGGAAGATAAGCTCACTATCTGAATATTTTTGTTCCATGCCATGCATATTTGGCGGCTCGCTCGTGCTCTAAATTGCGTTTTTCGCTCTAAACAATGCAATTATGTTGCTAATTGAACGTTATTGCCGTTAAAATAGATTATGTCGCAAACTATTGATATTATTGAACAAATTACAGAAGAATCTGGTGCCTATGGGTTCGCTGTGCGACTATCTCAACCATTAAAGCTTGAGATAGGTAAATTTGCCCAGGTAAGCCTGCCAAAAGGGCTTTATTTCTATGGCGGCAGTGCGTTTGGCCCAGGCGGCTTAAAAGCCCGGCTCGGGCGACATATCCGACCCAAATCCAAGCTCCATTGGCATATCGATCATGTCACCAGCGCCGGGAATATGGTAGCCGCGGGGGTGGTTGAAAATAGTTCAGAATGTAAGATTATTTCTGCGGCTTCAGCCATGCCGGGGGCGTTGATACCACTGCCGGGTTTTGGCAGCTCGGATTGCCGCAATTGCGCTTCACATCTGGTTAAACTTCGGCGGATCAGTGATATCAGTAAAATATTTGAGGCGGTTGAAGCCGCGCAGAGATGGAGATTTGCCTAATAAGGTTTATAGGATTTTTCTTCAACAATGTCTGAACCCAACAGCAGATTGATTTCACGTTTTAAATTGGCGCGCTCATCATTAGAGACATAAACCGCACGGGCAAGATCAATAAATTTCTGGGAATAATCCTTAGCCGCTTCGCACTCACGGATATCGTCTTCGATTTTCCACAAAGCTTCATTGACGGTTTTCAGTTTGGCCGTCAACACATCCAGCTCAGGTGATGCTTGAATAACTTTATCTCTGTTGGCGGTCAAAATATCCAGCTCATGGCGTACATTTGCAAGTTTGGCTTCATCATCCATGCGCTCAAATTTAATGGCGAGAATGGTGATTTTATCGATCAATTCAGCGGGCGCGATATCAACAAGGACAGATTTCACCGCCATCTATATCTTTTCCTGAATTTGCAATGGATTGGTTTCAGACACTCCCTCGACATAAATCGATTGCGACGGGAAGGCGAAACTTGAACCGGCTTCCTCAACAATCTTAATAAAAGCCAGCATGTGCTCTTCAACAATATCCCGCCATGTCACCCAATCAGTGGTCTTGGTGAAATAATAAAGATTGAGATCAACGCTTGAGGCATTGAAAGCGACCATGTGGACCATCTCGGTGACGTTATGATCAACCCGGTCATCGGTGGCGATAAACTTTCGAAAGCCTTCTAGAATAGCTTCATACTGTGCAGCCGTGGTCGAATAAACCAGCCCTACATCCATCTTGATGCGACGATTTGTCATGCGTGACCAGTTGGTAATTGACGATGCGGCGAGAACGCCGTTTGGCACGGTTTGAATGGCTTTGGAGAATTTGCGGATTTTGATCGTCGAGAGCGTGATTTCCTCAACCGTGCCATGACCGATGCTCGGCGCTTCAATCCAATCGCCGACTTTAAACACCCGGTCGATCAAGATCAGTTTAACACCGCCAAACAAATTGGAAACGGTATCCTTGGCGGCAAAAGCAAACGGCAACGACAGCACACCAATACCGGCAAAATACGGCCAGGGATCGACCCCCCATTGCGCCAGCACCGCAACAATACCGGAGCCGACTAAAAATATTTTTAAGAATTTCAGCAGATAGTTTTTAACTTCGTGGGCAACGGGGCCGGCAAGCCTGACCAATAGGCGGTCAAAAAAGACCGAAATCGGGTCAACCAGACGAAAGCCCGTCCAAAATATAGTAAACGCAATCAATGATTTAATTATGCGAACCAGGATTTCCTCGATGTGCTCACCAAAAGAAATCCATTGCACGGCAAAGGATAGCCCGAGAATAAAAAACAAAAACATCAAGGGTTGTTGCAAAGCATTGATAATTTGGTCATCGACATCAGTGTCGGTAAGATTGGCCCAACGCTTGAGACGTGCTATTAGAGTGCGGGCAAAAAATTTGCGCATCAGAATAAAAATAAACAGAACAATGGCGGCGATCGCCATTTCACCGATCGTCACACCGAAAAAATCACTGTTCCAAACTGTTTTAAACTCGTTCATCAAAACATCCTTACCGTGGAAGCAATTTAATCGAACTAAATTTCAAAAAATGCAATCTAAATCTTACCCCAAGGTCAGGACTCATAAATGTCATCCGTTCTACGGGAGTCATTTTTTTTGCCGGATTAGGCTTGGAAGGCACCGTGATACCCATCATCACAAACCTTTCACAACGATAACCCGGCGTAAAAAGAACCCCGCCCTTCGGGTTTGGCCAGGAGGCTCCAACTGCAGCGTCAAAAATGCACGAATATGCTTTGGCATGTCCTTGCGCTTATTTCCTTGTATTTGAACCTTCCTGGCTAAACAGAATTGTATGAGATTAATCAGTCCTGACCTTTGATATTCTGCTCAATTTCGTCTTCAAGTTCTTCCGTAGTTTCAGCTTCAATAACTTTTTGTGCTATGTCGTAGTTAAACCCAGCGCGGGCCAAGGCCGTCAGATCTTTTTCCCTCAATTCCACCCGGTTATCGTCGGCCCTAAACGGGCCAATACGGCGTTTTCTGGCAAAAGTTACAGCAGCGGTGAATTCCGGGTTTTGATCTTCGTCTGTCAACTTTTTCAAAGTTTCGGAAATCAAATCGGCAGCGACTCCTTTTTCAGAAAGCTTGGCCCGGATGGCGCGCACCGAGGAGCCCCGACGATTAAGACTTTTCGCCCGCGCCCTGGCAAATTGAGCATCATCCAGTAATCCGACTTCATTGTAGCGTTTGATTAGTGCGGCGATTATCTCCGTCCCTTCTTCCAAGTCGGTGCCATGATGATGGGCCGATCGCTGTACCCGGCGCATTAAAACGCGACGCAGATTTTCGCTTGAAGATGAAAAGCGCTGGAGATAATAAAGTGCCGCATTTTCCAGTGATTTAGGTGTCGCTTTGCGAGGTATTTTTTTTCTTTTGCTTAGTTCTTTTAAATTCTTCAGCCGCATAAAGTCTTCAACCACAATTTTTTTAAATTTATTACAAAAAGCTTGGATTTCTGTACCATAGGGTTATATCAACTGCCCAGTAAATTCACCTGGCAATAAACGAGTGATAAACAAGCGAGACAATGCCGGATCATTCCGCCGAACCAAAATCATTAACAATTAGGCCCGTTTTAAGCGGCGCCAATTGGCGTGGGCTATGGACACTCTATTCCAAAGAAGTTCACCGCTACGTTAAAATATTCGGCCAGACTTTGCTGGCGCCAATCATTACCACCTTGTTGTTTCTAACAGTCTTCGCTGTTGCCTTCGGTGGCGGACGAACCGTCAACGGCCTACCATATATCGAATTTTTAGCGCCGGGCTTGCTCATGATGACGATCTTACAAAATGCCTTTGCTAATACGTCAACTTCGCTAATCCAACAAAAACTCAACGAGAATATCGTCGACACCTTGATGCCGCCATTAAACGCAATAGAACTGACCATCGGCTTTGTCTTTAGCGGCGCGACGCGCGGCTTGATGGTCGCTATTGGCGTCGGTGCCAGCTTGGCACTAATCGTTCCCGTGCACATCCACAACATTGCCGCGATAGTATTTTTTGCAGTAGGCGCGGCGCTAATGATGGGCTCAATGGGTATGATGACCGGCATCTGGGCGGAAAAATTTGACCACGTGTCGACGATCACTAATTTTATCATTCTACCCCTATCATTTTTGAGCGGCACTTTTTTTCCGATAACGCGCTTTCCGAATATTTTACAAAGTGTCAGCCACTTCAATCCGTTCTTTTACCTGATTGATGGCTTACGTTTTGGCTTCACCGGCCAGTCATCCGGTTCACTTGAAATTGGTATTGCCTTCGTCGTTATGGTCAATGCGAGCCTATTAGCAACCTGTTACGCTATGTTCAAAACCGGCTATAAAATTAAGGCTTGAAGAGATGCAAATAGGAGATACCCGCCCCCGCCGTGGCCTATGGAATCAAGTCGGCACTTGGTCGCTTTATAAAAGAGAGGTGCACCGCTTTTTCAAAATAGCCGGTCAGACTTTTGTCGCCCCTGTGGTTACCGCATTATTGTTTCTGGCAATCTTCAGTCTGGCGTTTTCCGGTGAAGGGCGCTCGATCGGCGACGTGCCGTTCGTGCGGTTTCTGGTGCCGGGATTAACATTGATGGCAATGATAACAGCGAGCTTTGCCAATGCGTCGTTTTCACTGATGTTTGAGAAAGTGGTTGAAACCATTGTCGATACTTTAATGCCACCACTGACTCCGGTGGAAATAACGGCGGGCTACGTATTATCGAGCACCACCCGCGGTTTTTTAGTTGGCCTGATGGTAATCTTTGGTATGACTATCTTCACAGATATCGAGATCCACTCCCTATTTTTTATCTTATTTCACGCCATTGCCGCTTCAATGTTGATGGCCTTGTTCGGACTGATTGTGGCGATTTGGGCGGAGAAAATTGACCATGTCGCTTCGGTCAATAATTTTGTCATTCTGCCGTTTACCTTCCTGTCCGGCACTTTTTATTCGACCGAAAACCTGCCTGTATTCTTTCAAAAAATAGCCCATTTCAATCCGTTCTTTTATTTGATCGATGGCTTTCGCTACGGCTTTTTAGGTTTGCATGACGGCTCTCTGACCACCGGCCTGGTTTTATTGACGTCAATGATCGTACTTTGTTGGGCAGCCTGCATAAAGCTCTTCTCCAGCGGCTATAAGCTAAAATCTTAAAGTAACTAAAAAGTTCCTTTTTAGTTACTTTTGGTGTATAATGCTCCTAAAATCTGAAGATTATACTATGGCTGTAAATGTTAAACTCGCGGATGATCTAGTGGCGGATGCAAAAAAATATGCTGCCATTCACCATCGCTCGACACCCAAACAAATTGAATATTGGTCCCATATGGGTAAGGTCGCTGAAGAAAACCCGGACCTGCCTTTCTCGGTGATCAAAGATATTCTGATTGCGCGCCAGGAAGATGCTGATGAAGAGTACAAATTCGGCTAATGCCAAGAATTCTTCAAACGCCGACCTTTAAACGCACTGCTAAAAAACTACACAAATCAGAAAAACAAGTTCTTGATAACGCCGTGGAGGAGATTGCTGTCGACCCCGCCTGTGGTGAAGTTAAAGTTGGCGATTTGGCTGGAGTTATAGTCTTTAAGTTCAGAATGAACAGCGATCTAAAACTATTAGCCTATGAATATTTTGAAAACGAGAACGAAATCAAACTTCTTGCACTAGGGTCACACGAAAATTTCTACCGTGATTTGAAATGATAGCTCTCAGACACAAATCACTCCCAATCCCCATTTTTGTTGACAAATAGGGCTGAGATTTAGATACTGCGCCGCTTTCCCGGACGGTATAGCAAAAATGTGCCGTCCTTAATTTTTTAAGGAGAGCGACGTGACTTCCGCCATTATGCCTACCTATGCACCAGCTGACATTGCCTTTGGGCACGGTGAAGGGGTTTATCTATATTCGACAGACGGCAAGAAATATATGGACTTCGGTTCAGGTATCGCTGTTAGCTCGCTTGGCCATTCACACCCGCATTTGGTCAGCGCTATTCAGGAACAAGCCGGTAAGGTTATGCATTATTCCAACCTGTACCGCATCCCGGGCCAGGAAACTCTCGCTCAACGCCTCGTCGATAATAGTTTTGCCAGCTCGGTATTTACCTGTAATTCCGGGGCGGAAGCCGTTGAGTGCGGTCTCAAGATTGTCCGGCGCTACCATGACGTAAACGGCGATCCGGATAAATACCGGGTGATCACCTGCACCGACAGCTTTCATGGCCGTACCTTGGCGACCTTGTCGGCAGCCAAGAACAAAAAGCATATGGACGGCTTTACGCCGATGCTGGATGGATTTGATCAGGTGCCGTTCGGCAATTTGAATGAGCTCAGAGCGGCCATCACCGAAGAAACCGCCGCCATATTGGTTGAGCCGATTCAAGGTGAAGGCGGCATTAATTGTGCAGCTCCGGATTATTTCCAACGGCTTAGAGAAACCGCCGATGAGTTTGGACTTTTGCTTTTCATTGATGAAGTGCAAACCGGTATCGGCAGAACCGGCAAGCTGTTTGCTCACGAATGGTCGGAAATCCAGCCAGACGTTGTCGCTGCGGCTAAAAGCCTCGGTGGCGGCTTCCCGGTCGGCGTCTGTCTTGCCAATGAAAAAGCCACTGCAGCGATGGCGCCCGGTTCTCATGGCTCGACTTTCGGCGGCAATCCGATGGCCTCTGCGGCGGCCAATGCGGTATTGGATATTGTCTTGGCTAATGGCTTCCTTGAGAATGTGCAAAAAACGGGCGCATATCTCCGTACCCAGCTGGAAGAACTTTCTAGTCAGCACACTTTTTTGGGCGAAGTGCGCGGCCAGGGCTTGCTCACCGGCATTACTTGTGATGACAGTGTGACCAATCTCGATCTCGTTAAAGCCGCCGAAGACAAAGGCCTGCTGACAGTGCCGGCAGGAGCCAATGTTGTCCGGGTTTTACCGCCATTAATCGTCAGCGAAGCTGAAATCGACGAAGGCTTAGCGATCCTAGACCAAGCCTGCGGCGAAATGGGCGGTTGATATGTCAACCCTCAAAACAACGCCGAAGCATTTTCTCGATATCGACCAGTTCGATACGGCAACTTTGCGAACCATTCTTAGTCATGCCAGCGAACTTAAAAAAGCTGGGCGAGGACATGCTAAACCATTGACGGGTCATACACTCGTTCTGATCTTTGAAAAATCCTCAACCCGGACGCGGGTATCCTTCGAAGTTGGCATGCAGCAACTGGGCGGCAATGTCGTCGTTCTCGGTAGCCAGGATTCGCAGCTCGGGCGCGGCGAAAGCGTTGCCGATACCGCGCGCGTATTATCACGCTTTGCCGATGCGATCATGATCCGGACAGATTCTCATCAAAAACTCGAATGGCTGGCGGAATACGCTTCCGTGCCGGTGATCAATGGGCTGACCGATGACAGCCACCCCAATCAGATCATGGCAGACGTCATGACTTTTGAAGAACATCGGGGGCCGATTGAGGGCAAAACCATTGCCTGGGTAGGTGACGGTAATAATGTGGCGGCGAGCTGGCTCCATGCGGCAGTTAAGTTTAACTTTAAATTCAACATCGCAACACCGCAGGAATTCCGTTTGCCGGATCATCTAATCGAATGGGCAAATTCTGAAGACGGCGATATCACCATCACCAATATCGCCGAGAATGCTGTCACCGGCGCTGATTGCGTCGTTACCGATACCTGGGTTTCGATGGGCGATGATGATGAGCGGGATAAGCGTCTTGAATTACTGAGCCCCTATCAAGTCAATAATGCGCTGATGGCAGGCGCTAAATCGGAAGCGCTGTTTATGCATTGCCTGCCAGCGCACCGTGGCGAGGAAGTCACTGATACGGTCATTGATGGCAAACAAAGTGTTGTCTGGGATGAGGCCGAAAACCGCCTGCATGCTCAAAAAGGCATCCTTGCCTATTGCCTGGATGTGCTTTAACGCTTTCCAACTATGACCGGCAACCAATTTCCGAATGAAGTTCAACCCTTCAGTATTGAAGGCGCCAATGTGCGGGGCCGTTTGGTAAGGCTGGGACAGGCTTTTGACGACATATTGAGTTCGCACAATTACCCAGAGCCAGTTGGTGGTCTCATGGGGGAATTGACTGCCATGACCGCAGCACTAGCAGATTCGCTCAAATACGATGGGCTGTTTATCCTCCAAACTCAGAGCGATGGCCCGGTAAGCATGATGGTCGTTGATGTCACCAGTGACGGCACCATACGCGGTTATGCGCGCTATGATAAAGACAGCTTTTATCGAGACACCAAAATCAATACTGCGGTGCCGCACATAATGGGCAGTGGTCACATCGCTTTTACCGTCGACCAAGGACTAGACACCGAACGCTATCAGGGCATCACAACACTTGAGGGGGCGAGCCTTGCTGAGTGCGCGCAATCCTACTTCCGCCGATCCGAACAATTGGAGACGGCCCTCCTATTGGCGGCTGATTCAACAACCAGACACGCTACAGCCTTAATGATCCAAAAAATGCCGACGACTGGAAAAGACACAGAACAACGCCGTAATCTTACGCCAGAAGAGGACGATGAAAGCTGGCACAGTGCCGTTATCTTGATGAGTTCCATGATGACAGCGGAATTACTTGATCCCGGCCTTAGTTCTTTGGATTTGCTCTACCGGCTATATCACAAAACTGGCGTCAGGATTTATACCAGTAAGCCGCTTAAGTTTCAGTGCCGGTGTACAGAGGAAAAAATTTCAGCGACTTTGGCATCATTTTCACCGGATGATTTGGCAGACATGAAAACCGCAAAAGGCCTAATTGTCACCACCTGCGAATTTTGCCTGACCGAGTATAATTTTGATGATGACGCCTTAGCCACTCTGCGTGCATTAAACAGTCCCGGTTAACTTGAAACACTCTTGTTTTTTACCCCTCCTCTATGCCACCATGGCGGCATGATGAAAAAAAACGCTTCCCGTTTATTTGGTTTTTGCGCCATCGCGCTGCTAGCTGCCTGCCAGGCCAATTTACCCTCAGAGCAATTACCGGACATGACTTTCAAGCATTTGTCGCTGATCCAATTACGCGTCATCGACATTCAATTGGTTTCGAATTTTGAGCGCAGTGTTGATGCACCTCACGTCGCTCATAAATTTCCCGTTTCACCGGAGAAAGCGTTGATGCAATGGGCCGAAGACCGGCTGCAAATTGCCGGCCAAAAAAATATCGCGCGCTTTACGATCTTGCGCGCTGATGCCCAAGAGATACCGCTTAAACTTGATAAAAGTTTTAAAGGCATGTTTAAGAACCAGCAATCGGACCGCTATGACACGTTTATTGAAGCTCAGATCGAAATCCTGGATGAACGCAACATTCGCCAAGCCTCCGTCACCGCCAAAGCCGAACAATCAATTACGGTTTCCGAAGCAACCCCGCTCACCGACCGGCGCAAGATTTGGTACAATCTGGTTGAAAAACTGATGATGAAATTCAACACCGCGATCGAAAACAGCATTACCAATAATTTCCAAGGTTATTTGTTCTAGCGTGAAATATTTAAGGTAACCACTAAAAATACGTATCCCAATTCATCCCAGAGAGTTACTCAAAGAAGAGCTTGGTGCCAGAAATATAAGTGCTAACGGCTTGGCCAAAGCGCTAGGCATCGACGCGCCACTAATGAAAGATATTGTTCGGTGCCAACGAAGTATTACCGCCGAAATAGCATTACGCTTAGCACAATACTTTGGCGGCGACACCAAGGTGTGGCTAAAGATGCAAATGAACCATGACCTCTCACTAGCAAGAAAAGAGAATGGTGGGCGTATCAAAAAAATATTTCCCGCTAATTAGCAACCAATTAATCACCCTCCCCTGGTTGGAGGGGATTAAGAGGAGGGAAAATCACGTTTAAAAACTTGTTTTCTGAGTAAAATATTGGACCAAGAATTGTAAAAACAGGTAAATAATATTCCCATAGATTACGTATCGTAAAATTGAACTTCACAATGTTAATGTCTTTTATTTCACGTTTTAAATCTGTCTCTAATTCCGCCAGTAGCTTTAGCCATTCTGGAAAATTATTAATTGTTGATTTTTTAATACCACCACTTTTCAGATAATGAAAATTGATCTAAATATTTGTAAATTTATGAAATAGTTTTTCCAGAGCATCTTGCGTGGAATTTTTTATATCACTTATCGCCTCTTCCAAAATTTTGACTTTCGAATTATTTTCAAGCTCCAGAATACGCTGTCTGCGAATTCATCCAACCTAATTTTGAAAGGCATAAACTATAAAACTTACCCAAAAATATACAAAGACTATTGATTTCAGAGCTTCAACAGTAATGGGGGAATTTGAAAGATCTATTTTAAGCGGTCCATTGATTTTGGCACTAATCCAAAACCGATTATCAAAATCCAAACAAAAAAGACTGTAATAAAATTCCTCCAAACTCTAGTCGTTTCGTCGGACATTCACGATTGTTGAAATCTTGGCTTTTGTATCGACATATTCGACTATCTCCCCCTACCCCACTGCCCAATCGGCGAGTTGGCGCAGGAAGTCTTCGCATTCTTTGAGCTGTGACAGCTCGACATATTCATCGGGCCGGTGGGCCTGGTCGATACTGCCAGGCCCGCAAATAACCGAAGGCACGCCAGCTTCTTGAAACAACCCCGCCTCGGCAGCAAAGGAAACCACTCCCGCTTGGTTTTGCCCGGTCAATTGCCGGACCAGTGCTTCCGCCGGATTGTCATCTGAAGCTTCCAAAGGCGGCGCCAACACTTTGGTCGTAGTCACGATATCGGGTTCAGGAGTGGTCTCGCGCATTTTTGGGATCAAAGTATCGCGGCAGTATTCTTCCATTTTTCGCAAAGCAAATTCACCATCAGCACTCAAAATACCACGGCAATCCCAAACAAATTTACATTCCTCGGCAATGATATTAAGGGCCGTACCGCCGACAATAGTGCCTGGAGATATTGTTGAATACGGCGGCTCAAAGCGTTCATCAATGGTGCCATTGACTTTCAATTCTTCGGCAATTTCACCCAAGTAATGGATACAGGTGGCAGCAAAAGAGATCGCATTGACCCCCATGTGAGTCTGTGAGGAATGGCCCGGCCGCCCGGTGACCGTGGTCTCAAAGAGCGCCACGCCTTTATGGGCATTAACCAGTTTCATGCTGGTAGGCTCACCTATAATCGCCGCTTGAGGCGACGGCACATCTTTACACATGCGCGCTATCAGCGTCGGCGCACCGAGACAACCCAGTTCCTCATCATAGCTAAACACCAGATGCAGCGGCACCTTCAGATCACGGGCAAGAAATTCCGGTAACAGGGATAAAGCAACCGCAATGAAGCCCTTCATATCGCAGGCGCCCCGGCCATAGAGCTTGCAGTCCTTTTTGGTCATCTCGAAGGGATCGGTGTGCCAATCCTGGCCTTCGACTGGCACGACATCGGTGTGGCCCGAGAGCACAATACCTCCCTCAACCATTGGTCCAATCGTCGCGATCAGATCGGCCTTGGTGCCCTCATCGTTGGGTGCGATGTTACAGCTGATATCAAAGCCTGCGAGATAACTTTCAATGAAGTCGATCAAGGCTTTATTGGAATGTGCCGACACCGTATCGAAGCCGATTAGAGACCTAAGAATTTCTTCATAAGTCATTACAGCTGCCATTTACGCTCTCCAAAAAGCGCGGGTAAAGAGCACCATCACGGTGAACAGCTCAAGCCGGCCAAGCAGCATGCCAATCGACAGGATCCACTTCGCAGCGGTCGGTAAGTTGGCATAATTTCCATCCGGCCCGACCACAGGGCCCAGTCCTGGACCGACATTGGAAATGGCGGAAGCTGCCGCCGAAACACTGGTAATGAAGTCCAAGCCTAAGAATGCCAATGCAATCGCCAGCAATGTATAAGTGAAGAAAAAGACAAAGAAAAAACTCAAGACCGAGCCAATAACTTCTTCGGGTATCGGCCGGTGATTGTAATAGGGGATGAACACACCATGCGGCTGGGCGAGATTCTGAAACTGGGTTTTAGCCGCCGCATAAAGCACTTGAAAGCGGAATATTTTAATGCCGCAAGTGGTTGAACCGGCACAGCCACCAATAAACATAATGAAGAAAAATACCGGGATTGCAAAATTACCCCAATTGTCAAAGCCTACTGTCGCATAGCCCGTCCCGGTCATGATTGAGATGACGTTAAAGGACGAATAACGCAGCGCCAACAACGGATCTTCTCCATTGCCGAGCCACAACCAGCCGGCGACAATGACAACGATAACTGCGACCACGGTTAAAAACCATTGAACCTGAGTGTCGCGCATCAAATTGCCAGGCTTACCTTGAAACGCCATCAGATAGAGCAGGAACGGCAGACTGCCGATGATCATACCGACGGTAATAATCACATCAACGATCCAGTTGTTAAAATGTCCAACCGAGCCGTCATAAGTTGAGAACCCTCCGGTGGCGATGGTTGTCATGGCATGGGCCACCGCATCGAAACCGCTCATGCCAGCAACCCACAACAGCACTGCCCAAATAAACGTTAGGGCGACGTAAATCACGCCAATTGCCGCCGCAACCTGGGCTGCCCGGGGCAGTGCTTTTTCCGATTGGTCAGACGATTCCATGCGGAATAGCTGCATGCCACCGACGCGCAGCAACGGCATCACCGCCAAAGCCATGACAATAATACCGATCCCGCCCAACCATTGCAGCAGCGACCGCCACAGCAAAAGACCAGGCGGTGCCGCATCCAAATTAACGATGACGGTCGAGCCGGTTGTCGTGATGCCGGACATGGCTTCAAAGAATGCATCGGTAATGCTGAGATCAAGCTGCGAGAACGCAAACGGCAGGGCGGCAAAGGCGGTCAACGCGATCCAACTCATTGTCGTTAAAATAAAAGCCTGACGCACCGAGAGACTGGCGCCACCCGCACGGCTGGTTAAAGCAAGAGAGACCCCGATGAATAAAGTAACCCCGGCGGCCACGGCAAAAACCTGCCAATCCGGATTACCGGTAATGATATCGGCAATCGCTGGGGCGATCATCATAACTGCCAATGTTGTCAGCAAAATCCCAAGGATTAGAAATATGGGGCGGAAGTCTATCACGTCAAATTGGTCCTAAGTTTTCACCGTTTTTATTTACGATGCTCCATTCATATGGAAATGGCCAATTATTTTTGGTCGTCTTATACTTTCTAGTGCTGGCCCTGAAGCTGGCCAAAGACCCAATTAGATATTAGCCATAATGACCATTTTTGGGATTCCCAATAATTGCCATAAATTCGCGCCGGGTCGACGGATTATCACGAAAAGCACCCAACATGGTGCTGGTTACCATATTGACACCGGGCTTATCGATACCTCGTGTCGTCATGCATTCATGCGCCGCTTCGATTACCACGGCAACACCAAGCGGGTCCAAAACCTCATTCAATGTATTGGCAATCTGGGCTGTCATTTTTTCTTGAATTTGCAATCGCCGGCCATAACTTTCGACCAGCCGGGCCAATTTACTAATGCCAACAACTCGGGATTTTGGCAGATAGGCAATGTGAACTTTACCCAAAATTGGTGCAATGTGATGTTCGCAGTGCGAGGCAAACGGAATGTCTTTGAGCACAACGACTTCGTCATACCCTTCGGTTTCATCAAAACTGCGGCCAAGAATTTTAACCGGATCATCGTCATAGCCGCTGAAATACTCTTCATAAGCGCGCACAACGCGTGCCGGGGTACTGATTAAGCCGTCACGGCTCGGATCATCACCGGCCCATTGCAACAAGACGCGGACTGCTGCTTCAGCTTCTTCCCGGCTCGGCTTGTTATTACTGTTCACTTGCTTTTCCTCTCATTGACTAAATGACCCGCCACCGGCGAGCCATTATTACCCCCAATTTGCACCAATTAGCGGGCGCGTCATTCTTAGGTAATTCCGAAACGGGCATAACATAGCGATTTTTTCCGCTTGCACCAGCCCGAAGAGATAAGTCATTCAAATTGTTGATGAAATATTAGTTTATGAGAGTTAAATTATGTGGTGAATCAAGCGAAAATGCGGGTATGGATACACTAAAATTTTTACCCTCTTCGTCAATCATTTGATAGCTGCCGACCATAAAGCTGGATGGTGTGGCAAGTGGTGTGCCGCTGGTATATTCAAAACTTTCGCCCGGTTCCAACACGGGCTGTTCACCAACAACACCTTCACCGCGCACTCCATGGACCAGGCCTAGGGAATCGGTGATGTGCCAGTGGCGCCGCCTAAGCTACACCCTGTCGTCACCTTGGTTTTCGATACGGATGTGGTAAGCCCAAAAGTAGTGAAAATCCTCAGACTCAGATCAATCTTCCATAAAAGTAGGGTCGACAGATATCTTGATTAAGTTGTTCACTTCCGAGTACATGTTTGATCCATCGACTAACAATTATAAACAGCTCATTTTTGTTTAGCACGATTCGTGGAATCCGAACATTTTTTTTTGGCACTCGCCCATTTTACCTTAAAGCGCCGGTGCCGGCCCAATCGTAATTTCCACTCTCCGGTTAGCTGGTTCTTTGAAGCCATCGGCCGTTGCTATTTTTGGACGCGTTTCGCCGAAAGCGTGGGCGGCAATCATCTGTACTGGAATACCACGCTCGATTAGGGCGCGACGCACGGTTTCGGAGCGCCGCCGGGATAGATCCAGATTGTGAGGTTTTTTGCCGGCGCGATCAGCATGACCGGCTAATAATATCGCTACCGGTGCACCGGCCTGATAGGCTTCGAAGACTCGATCAATCTGAATTTTTCCTGTTTTATCTATTGCCGTCTTATCAAATGAAAAATGCAGCGTGTAGGTTCGCGTTTCATGAACTGAACGTGGCGAGATCAAGGTTTGACGGGCGGGTATAACTTGAGATTTATTGGCCACCGGTAAATAGCGGCTCCGTGCCAGGGAAGCCAATTCTTCCAACCGCTCGACCGCCGCATAAAAGCCGCGCCGGCATTTGGCGATATGATCGAGCTGCCAGTTTTCTTCCCTCTGCTCGATCCAGCAGTCAAAATTAACCTGCGCTGCGGCGGCAACTTTGGGCAGTTTAACTTTAGAATGGCGGTCAAGAATGTACACGAGACGTTCACGCGCACCTTTAAACATCTCTTGTTGATCCTTGGTCAACCACCAATCTGCTACATTTTCCGGAGCCACGGCTTGGTTGGCAAAAGCC
>CAJWIB010000019.1 GCA_913041095.1 uncultured Rhodospirillaceae bacterium
TATATATTAAATTTTAGATGCTCGTAGTGCTTCTTCGGCGAGGCGGGCAACCGGTTTGTCGTTGATCGGGAAATGGGCCAAGGTTGCCAACAGGCCTAGGATAATACCGCCCCAGAAAATTAGATCGTAGCTGCCGGTGGTATCGAATACCCAACCGCCAAGCCAGATGCCCAAAAAGCTGCCGATCTGATGGCCAAGGAAAGTAAAGCCAACCAATGTCGCCATATATTGAGTACCGAAAATTTGCACAACTAAGCCGGTCGTCAACGGCACCGTGCCCAGCCATAACATGCCCATAGCGGCAGACAGAACAACCACCGTTAAGATGTTCATCGGTAGCAGAATAAAGCCCAGCATGACCAGGGCGCGAAGACTATACAGCGACGCCAGCAACATCTTCTTTGAAGTGCGGTCACCGGCCAGTCCCCAGAGGATGCAGCCGATAATATTGAAGCCGCCAATCAAAGATAAAGCGGTGGCGCCGATCCAATCCGATTGGCCGAGATCGCTCAAATAGGCCGGTAAATGAGCACCGATGAACATGGTTTGAAAGCCACAGACAAAATATCCGAATATTAAGAGCCGATAGCCGCCATGGCTGCCAGCTTCCCGCATGGCGTCGAGAAAATTCTGTTCTGAGTGATCGTCATCTGCCCGCTCGTTACCGCCCGCCAGCGATGCAGTCAACGGCACGATAACGGCCACCATAACTGCTAACAAGATCAAGGACATAATCCAGCCCTGTTCATTGATCAGCCATTGACCGACCGGCACCAAGATCAACTGGCCCGATGAGCCGCCAGCGCTGCCGATACCCATCACAAGAGAGCGTTTCTCAGGCGGAAAACGGCGGGCAATAACTGACAGGACAATTGGAAATCCGGTCATGCTGAGGGCAAAACCAGTCAACACACCAATGCCGATGGTTGCATCCATAGGATCACTTGCTTGGGACATTATATAGAGGCCGCTCGCATATAGCACAGCGCCAATGGCAACCACTTTGGCTGGGCCATAACGGTCTGCCAGATAGCCCATCATCGGTGTAGATATTCCCCAGATCAGACTTTGTAAGGCGACGGCAAAGGCAAATACTTCACGGCCCCAGCCGAGATCTATACTAATCGGTTTCATATAAACACCGAGACTGGAGCGCACGCCAAAAGAAATGCACAATATGATGGTGCCTAAAATTAGCACCAAAAAGGCTTTGTTGTTAAATCGGCCGGTCATGCGATTGCCCTCGATAATTCCAATCCTAATGGCCTATCAGGTGTGAAGGGATTAAGCCAGCCTCTAACTATTTGCAATTAATTTGCAGAAATATTTAGCGCTCATACCGATAACCACGCCTAATTTTTCGGCGGTTTTGTTGACCATCAAAAGTTCTCCGGTTTCATACATCAAAGTTGCATCTGATATGCGGGCTGACATGGCGCTGACGGTGGCGGCTGGAATGTCTTGCAAGCCAAGGGCAGGGAGGCGGTTGGTGCTCGAGATATCGGGACACATGCCGGCGTCGTGGAAAATAGCGGCTTTGACGGTAATGCCACGGGTGGGCCAGCGAGAAAAACACCGCCAACCAGGCCACCGTGGAAACCAGTCAGCATGATCTTCCCGGCGTCATTTTCCTGGATAAGCAGCATGGTATCGAGGCCAATGACGCTGATGCCGTTAATCTTGCCCAATTTATGGCACAGCGGTTCATCGGAGGTGTCAGGTTCACCGGTGAATTGATTGGCTTTGCACAACAGCGTGGCGGCTTCCTGGCAAGGTTGCCCAGCTTCTACCCCAAGCTCTTCAGTGAGTATGTTAAAGTAACTAATAACACCCCGGGCCAGCATGTCCTCGCCGTCACTAATCGACGCAGTTTGAGAGTCAATGCAATCGGCAGCCATGCCCAGTTTTTGTAAATAGGGCAGGGCGGACAGTCCCGCTTCATCCTTACCGACGCCCGTATCATGAAAATCACTGCCCGGACACCAGCCTTGGCGGCCCGAGAGCTGGACCCGTTATCGCTTGTGAGCCAATGACAAAGACATTGTCGGCTGCCGTATCATCCAATTGGGTGGCGCTATCAAGTGGGATAATTTTGATCTCTGCATCTGCCATTGGATAATCCATTTTAGTGCTGGCCCTGCTTTTTGAAATAGTGCTGGTGATAATCCTCGCCCATATAGAATGTATCAATCGGGGAGAGCTCGGTGACGATAGGATTGCGAAACCGATCGCCGTTTTCCAAAGCGGCTATAGAATCCTTAGCCGCTTTTTCTTGCTCAGCAGAATGAAAATAAATCACCGAGCGGTATTGGGTGCCGATATCGGGGCCTTGCCGGTTTAATGTTGTAGGATCGTGGATGGTCCAGAATACCTCAAGGAGTTCTTCGTAAGAGACTTTAGCCGGATCAAATTCTACCTCAACGACTTCCGCATGGCCCGTTTGACCGCTGCAAACTTGCTCATAAGTCGGGTCTGGTGTTGTGCCGCCGGCATAACCGACCGGTGCTTCGATAACACCCGCGACTTTCCGAAAAGCATGTTCAATGCCCCAAAAACAACCGGCGCCAAAAGTTGCTTTTTCCATTGCTATAAAATCCTTTATTGTTCCCTGTTGTTTGAAAGGTAATTAATTGATGTTGAATGTCAAATTACACGATTACAAACCGACCGCCTAACGCGACCCGATTGTTGCAAAACGTGCAGAGAGTTGAAAAGTCTGCTAGAATACCATTAAACAAAATCTTGGAATCTGATGTCTAGCCTGGAACGCCTGTTAAGCATACTTGATCTCTATTCCGAAGCGGAACCGATCTGGACGCTTGAGGAAATCATGCGTGAGACCGGCTATGCGCGCTCGACCGCCTACCGTTATGTTAAGGAGCTCTGCGATTCCGGTCTGTTGATCTCTATCGGCAAAGGCGCGCATGTTCTGGGGCCCCGCTTTATCGAGTTTGACCGGCTAATCCGGAACACCGATCCATTGCTAATGGCGGCGCAAAATATTATGCCGGGCCTTCATCAGGAATTTGGCGAATGTGTATTGCTGTTGAGTAGCCTTTATGGCGAAAAAGTTCTTTGTATCCACCAGGAACCACTAATTTCCGATTTTATTATCAGTTATGCGCGGGGTCGCCCGATGCCGTTGTTTTATGGTGCCACCGCCAAAATTATTCTCGCCAATCTACCTGAGCGCCGGTTGGTGAAGCTGTTCCTCAATCATCGCATCGAGATTGCCAAGGCCGGCCTCGGCGAAGAATGGGAGGATTTCAAAGAGCATTTGGCAGAGATGCGGCGGCTTGGTTATTGCATTTCCAAAAGTGAAGTTGATTTAGGCGTTGTCGGTGTTGGGACTGCCATCTTTGCCGATAACAAAACAGTTATCGGCAGCCTTACGCATGTTGTGCAGGGGGAAGGTGGAGATTTTGATGAAATGATTTCAGATCGTTTGATTGATGGCTGTAATCGTATTTCCATCGAAATTGCGAAAATTTTGGATGCCCATGATGACCTAATCGACAGTTATTCGCCGGTTATTCCATTTAAAAAATCCTGTTCATAAGGCTTTGCCCGAATGAAGCAAATTAGGATTATTATTTTGATCCTTGCTTTGGTTTTAAGCACGACTATAAGCGCAGCTAAAAAAACTTCCCCGACTAAAGTTATTGAGGAGTTTCATGCTGTTCTTTTGGCCGTGATGAAGGAAGCCAAATCATTAAGGGCGAAAGATCGCTACGCAAAACTGGAACCGGCTATTGTCGAGGCGTTTGATCTTGGTTTTATGATCAGGGTGGCCTCGGGCACCGTCTGGCGTAAAGCTAGTGAAGAACATAGAAGTCAACTTACCGAAGCCTTTCGACGGATGAGTATTGCCACCTACACGTTTCGATTTAGGGACTATTCCGGTCAGCGGTTTGAAACGCTTAAATCAAGCGAGGGGCCACGTATGACTAAACTCATTCACACTCGGATTGTCAGCCCGCCGAAGAATAAAGACAAACAGGAACAGGTACGTAGGCTGACTTACGTAACCAAGCAAATTCGCGGGATGTGGAAAATTGTTGATGTTCTGTTGGATGGTGGGATCAGCGAATTATCGGTGAAACATTCTGAATACCGCACTATATTAAAAACCAAAGGGGTTGGCGTATTAGCTGAGCGTCTTAATAGAAAGGCAGATCAGTTGATTGCGGACTAAATTTAGGTTTCTTCTTCAATGTGGGTGATGTCTGGCTTGGCAATGTAGAAAGCCGCCATACCCCAGCCAATCCAAATAATCTCGCGGGCGCGCCTGACCAACGCAACGGCAAAACCGACTGTTGGCGAGCCGGTAACTGCTGCGCCGATGACCATAAAAGCCCCTTCCTGCGCGCCAATACTGGCTGGGATAACAAAGGTTGCGACGCGCACCAATTGAGCGACCGCCTCAATGATCCAGGCCTCAGTCATTGTTATCGGATGGCCTAAGAAAAACATGGTGATGTAAATTTCGGTTACACCCAGCACCCAATTTACAAAAGCTAAAACAAAAGCAAAAGCAGCTCGGGCGTGATGGCATGTGTAAAACTCCACGAGTTTTTCATCGACATCCTTGATGTGATGCAGAATACCATCCAACCTCTGGAAAAATTTGTTTTTACTGAGTGCAGCGCTGGTCAAACTGGCAAGCTTAAAACGCTGGACGGCAAAAAAAAGAAAAATAAGAACGGTAATCACAACTAGTCCGGTGCTGGCAATCAAATTATATTTCTCATCCAGCACAGCGCTATCAAGCATCAAGAACACGCCGGCGATTAAGAACAGAATAAGGGCAACGGAATTGATGGTACGGGCGAGGATGATCGAAGCCACGCTTTCCCGATAATTAAATCCATAATGATTTTTGAGCAATACCGCTTTAACCGGCTCACCGCCCATACTGGCAGCAGGTAGCGTGTTGTTAAATGCCTCCCCGGCGAGCCGCATATTAAAAAAACGAAACAGCCATTTAGGCGTCAGCGGCGCTGATATAAAGGTTATTTGCCACGTTAATGAATCAAACAGAAAAGCCAGGAAATAGAAAAATAAAACGAGTAAAAATCCCCAGCCGATTTGACTGACGAGATCCAATGTTTCGGAGATACTAGTTTGCTGAATAACCCATCCGAGGAGCGCCAAGCCGACCACAAAAAATATAATTTTGAAAATCTTCATTTTGACCTACTCGTGATAATTTTTTTCGCGGGAAGTTAAAAATAAAATCCAAAATACCTGCGCACCAATAGCAGCGGCGGGCAACAGCACCCACAATACATCCAAGAGGGTTAATGCCAGGACAATAAAACAAAAATCCGCGCGGAATAGCTCGCGGAAAACAAAGACTAAATATTCTACTATTGTTTCTGGTTGTGAGGTGTTAGCTAATTCCTGAGAAGCATTTGGATCGTCAAAGAAAAAAACCAAGATGTAATTTATCGTTCCACCGATGCTGCCAAGCAGACCGAGCCAAAGCCAAATGTTATTTTGGGATTCTTGGCTGATGCCATATCCGAGGGCGGCAAAAAACCCAACATGGATAATCCAATCAACAAAGGAATCATATTTTCTGCCAAATTCTGTCGATAAATTCTTATATCGAGCCACTTCTCCATCACAATTATCGAATATATACGCTATAAAAATAAATGTACCGCCGATTATCCGGTCTTCAAAACCGCTGCGACTAATATAAAAGCATCCTGCTAATCCCAGAACCAAAGAAGCACTTGTTATCTGGTTGGGTGTAATCGGAAATTTGATAATGACGTTACTGACCGGGTTGGAGACGTGCCGGATTAAGGGAAAGAGCGTGCTCATTTAGTACCTGCTTTCGGCCACACAACCATTAGTGCTGGCAGGATTATTAAGGTGCAGATCAGGGACAATGCAATAGCGATGGTGAGTAGTACACCCATGCTTGATGTGCCAGGATGATTGGAAAGAGCAATGCTGCCAAATGAGCCGATGGTGGTTAAGGCGCTGAAGACAATGGCGCGCGGCGTTGACGTGGACATGACGCTCTGGCTGTATTGATCCCGATCCCGCAACACCAGGTGGATGGAGCCGGCAATACCGAGACCGAACAACAATGGTAAGACAATGACATTGGCGAAATTGAACGGCAGGTTGAATAGCACTGAGGCAGCCAAGGTGAACAAGGCTGCGAGCAGAAGTGGTGCAAAAATAAGCGCGATCTCACGGATGCTGTGCGTTAGAGCAAGAACCAGAATAACGATCAACACGAAAGTAATTGCCGCCGCGGCGCTAAAGGCTTGGATGACCGTGTTGCCGGCCTCTATAATAATAACAGGTGTTCCCGTTGCTGCCGGGGCAATTTGACGAACTGCTTTGACGAAAGCCGCCAATTCATGACGGTCACGCATATTGCCCTTCGGATTGATCTCGACTTTGGCCCGGCCATCGGCAGCAATCTGGCGAGAGCGTAAGGCCGGTGGGATATCATTTAACGTAACCTCCACTGCATTGAGCGATGCTTTTAAATGCGTTAATTGACCGGGCAAACTGGCCAGCAAACGGTGTTCCAAATTTACCAAGGCATGGTCAGGATTTTCCGTTGATAAAAGATTATTGAGAGCCGCTCCAAGATTTTTCACGCTGCTTGATAATTCAGATTTGGCTGATGTCTTTGTGAAAGCGCGAATTTCTTTTTGGAGGTTTATAGTTGCCCTCAGCCTTTCATTTTCTGTTGATTGAGTTGCCTTGGATGGCCCAGTGAGTGCGGGCCCTAAAATAAGAGTCAGATTTTCGACAATAGCGAGCTTGTCGTCTTGCTCGGTAGGCACTAGACTGGATAAGGTGACGATACTATCCACTTCTGGCAGCTTTTTTGCCCGCTCGGCCAATTGTTCAGCCGTGCTTAAGTCTTTGGCGAGGACCGTAATGCTGTAGAGATTGCCATTTCCATTTGCCATGAGATCAAAGAATGTTGCAACGGATTCCGTGCGGGTATCTTTTAAATTTAAGGGGTCAAAATCAAATATTACTTTTGGCGCAATAAAAAGAGACAAGACAGCGAGGAGGGTAGCCACACCAATAATTGGCCGGTGAGTTTTGGTGTTAGATGTAATTTTAACCGGTGTTGTCGTTGAGCTAGGTCCTGGCGGCATCAAGAATATCAAGGTCGGCAAAAGCGTAAGATTTGCAAAAAGAGCTATGAACATACCGCCGCCAGCAATTAACCCGAGCTCAGCTAAACCGATATAATCGGTTGGCAGGAAAGAGAAAAAACCAATCCCTGCGGCTACCGCCGATAAGCTTAATGTTCCGCCAACCCGCTCCGCAGTACTCGTAAGAGCGTCTAAAGGATTATCAGAAATCTCGCGGTATCGTAGCGCAAAGTGAATACCAAAATCGACGCTCAGCCCAATAAACAATACGGCAAAGGCAACTGAAATAAGATTGAGTGTGCCGACCGCCAGCGTGGCAAATCCCGCTGTCCATACCAGGCCGAAAATTAAAGTGATCAGCGTTGCCAAGACCAGCCGTAGCGATTTTAAGCCCCAAAAAAGTAAAACGAGGACGAGTGTTAAAGATAGAAGGCCCGCCAATCCTAAGCCATCAACCACACTTTCAAGCTCTTCTTCGGCCAAAGGAACTGAGCCAGTAAGGCGCAGCCGCGCACCGAACTTATGCGTTAATTTTAATTCCCGGCCTATCTCGCGCAGGCGTTTGATCGCCTCAACTCCTGGTTGGAAGGAGCTAAAATCCGGTTTGGGTTGGATAACGATTATCCGCGTCGGACGTTTAGTTTTGTTGCCAGAAATAATATTACGCCAAGACAATAGATCAGGTTTGTCAGCTGTTTGTGCTGAGATAATATCGGTGATGCTGCTGATCATCGGTCGCGCCTCACCAAGCAGTTCGGAGTTACTCTTACCATCTTTTAAAAAAAGGCTCAGTAGATCGAACAGGCCGGAAAGTGTCGGCCTGTTCCAAAGTGTGCCTAAAAATGGCTGCGCTGCAATGAGCCGGTCCGATAGTTCGGCCAACTCATTTGTTTCAAGATAGAGCAGGCTGTTGCGTCGAAAAAAAGCCAGGCCAGCTGGATCAAACACCTCACCGAATAGTTTGGGCTCCAAGCGCAATTGAGCACCAACTAGATCAGCGGCTTGGTTTACCAAATCCGCATTTCCGCCATCGATCACGACAACAATATTGTCGGAGAATTGAGGGAAAGTCTCACTGAGGGCGATCGAGTTCTGCCGAAAAGACAAATCGGGCGATAACATGTCGGAGGTATCAGTGTTAATACCAATCTCGGTGACTGTAATATAAAAAAGCGCGATTGTTGCGATAAACGACAGCAAGATCGTCGCAAAAGCATTACGGCACACCCAGCCTACCCATTGACTAATGGCACGGCGGAATGTTGATTTGGCCTTCGAGCTCAATATTGTCTGCCTGTTATTGGTATGCCTTAAGTTTATCTCAAACTTGACACAACGAAACTACTTTAACACTTTGGCCTATGACAAAAGATCAAAAGACCAAAATACCCTACGATCAGCGTCTCGCGCGATTAATGGTGCGGCCTCTGGTGAATACGCCGATTCGACCCAATTACATCACCGGACTTACGCTTATTATGGCCCTTGGGGCCGGTATGCTATTTGCGATCGGCGGCGAGATCAACGCCAATTGGGCGGCAGGTCTTTTCGTGCTGACACGATTTCTCGATCATTTTGATGGTGAGTTGGCACGTCTTCAGGGGTCTTCTTCAAACTTTGGCTACTATTTTGATTACGCAGCCGGCGGTATTGGCTATGCGGCGCTGTTTATCGGACTCGGAATTGGTCATTGGCAAGGGGAGCTTGGCAATTGGGCCTTAGTGCTGGGAGCCGCTGGGGCAGCATCGGCATTGATCTCACTTTTTTCCAACCTTGGCATCGATCAGCGTTCAGAGGAATTAGGCAACGGCGAGGCGGTCGGCTATCCAAGATTTGATGGGTTTGAACTTGAAGACGGCATCTATTTATTGGCCCCGATAACGTGGTTTGGATTTCTAACACCGTTTTTTGTTGCTGCCGGCATCGGTGCAACAATTTATTGTCTGTGGACGATTTGGCGTTTTGTGCAGCTAGCGCCGCAAAATTCATTTGAGAAATCGGCGGAACTTAAAAAAGAAATAAACAGCGAAGATTGATGCGCCAAAGGCAGCAGCGACGATTAACTCCGTGCCCCAACCCAGCAATACCGCCACCGGCAACGCGAGCATGGCGTCATCAGGATCGAAGCCGACCGTACCTTCCAGTTCTGCCACCCGGCTGCCTTCCTGTTCCTCAGCACGCATAACCAGCCACAGGACGGCCGTAATAGCAATGCCGGCAACAATGCCAAGTGGGATTGCCAGCTCGCCGAGAGAGCTTTGGTGGAGGCCAATACCGATACCGACAAATGCCAGTGAATTGGAAAGTGAATCCGCAACCAGATCGAACTTATGACCGCCGGGGGAGGTTTTGTCCGATAGCCGTGCTAAAATACCATCGGCCCGGTCGAGCAACATCGATACAACAAAAACACCGCAACCGATCATCGACCACAATTCCTCGCCGACGGCAAAACTGGCCGCGGCACCGATACCAGTCGCGAGCCGTAGTGTGGTGATTTGATTCGGTGTGATGCGCGTATTGACCAACGGCCGAACGCCAATCGTGACAAATCGATGTATCCAAGTATTGTGGCTAATGGTGCAAACTCCCAAAAATGGTATAAATAAATCAACACAAATGAACGGATGTGTAAATGTCGGATGAACCGCTGCTTTTGACCCCCGGGCCTTTGACGACCTCGAAGGCGACCAAAGAGGCCATGCTCCGCGATTGGGGATCGCGAGACGCTCAGTTTATTGAACTGACCGCGACGGTGTGTCAAAAGCTGGAAGCGATTGCTGGGGCTGATCAGAATACACGAAGCCATGTATGTGTGCCGATCCAAGGCAGCGGCACCTTTGCTGTTGAGGCGACGATTGATACCTTGGTGCCGCGGGACGGCAAAGTCCTGGCGCTGATCAATGGCGCTTATGGTCAGCGGATCGCCAAAATCTGTGAGGTGAAAGGGCGAGCCTTTGTGACGCTCGAAACTGCGGAAGACACGCCGCCGGAAGCAGATCTTGTGGCGGTGAGGCTAAAAGATGATCCGGCTATTACTCATGTTGCTGCGGTTCACTGTGAAACGACCTCGGGGATATTGAACCCGATTGCTGAGATTGCTACAGTGGTTGCGGAGGCTGGGCGGCAGCTTATCATTGACGCCATGAGTACATTTGGCGCCTTGCCGTTAAGCGTTGGTGAAATTAAATGTGCGGCTATTGTCGCGTCGGCCAATAAATGTCTGGAGGGCGTGCCGGGTGTTGGCTTTGCCATCATCAAACAAAGTGAGCTAGCTGCGTCAGCGGGCAATGCATCGTCCGTGAGTCTCGATCTATATGACCAATGGCAATATTTGGAAAAGACCGACCAATGGCGCTTTACCCCGCCGACCCATGTGCTGGCCGCCCTTGATCAGGCCTTAATTGAGCATGAAAGGGAGGGGGGCGTTGAGGGCCGGGGAAACCGTTATCACGAAAATTGCCAAACGTTAATGCATGGCATGCAGGAACTCGGTTTCAAATCTTATTTACCTGATATTTTGCAAGCACCGATCATAGTTACCTTTCTTCCGCCTGATGATGCAAATTTCAAATTTGATAAATTTTACGCCAAACTACAAGATCGTGGTTTTGCGATCTATCCCGGCAAACTGACCAAAGTTGATAGCTTCCGCATCGGCTGCATCGGTCACATTACCAGGTCAAATATCGAAAACGCTGTTGAGGCTGTTGCCGCAGCGATTGAAGAGATAGGCGTAACTTTGAAATAGTTAACTTTTTAAAAGGTGCCAGGTGCCAAGCAAAAAATTAACCTTTTGTAATAAACTTCTGGAAGCGGCGGGCGATGTCCTCAGGAGCTACCGTCGGCCGGCCGAGATTGTCAATCGAACCGGTATTGATCTTGGCATGGATGAGCGAGGGGCTGCTATTTTCGCTCACCTTGGCAAGCGCTTCGCCAAAACCCGCCAATGTATCTGTTGTTGCGGCTTGGCGGTAGCCGCAGGCCAAGGCCACTTGGGCAAAATCGACATGCGGGCTGACGGTAGCTTGGCCGCCGGTTGAATCATGGACACCATTATCGAGCACCACATGGATAAGGTTTTCAGGCGCGTATGCGCCAATGGTGGCGAGACTGCCCATTTTCATCAGCGCTGCGCCATCACCATCCAAGACGACCACCGGCTTATCCGTATTGAGCGCAACGCCGAGCCCCATACCGGATGCACCTCCCATTGAGCCGACTTGATAGATATGCTGGGGCCGGTCGGCAATCGTAAACAATTCCCGCCCGCATTTTCCGGCGGTGGCGATGAGAGCCGTTTCGTCAGAGACACATTCGAGCGTTTTCTCCAAAGTTTGATAGCGGTTAGCTTTGATCTTGCCGGTACGCAAATCCTTGTATGAGCCCGGCGGCTTCGGTTCTGCCGGCGCTTGATCCAGTTCCTCCGGTCCGACCGAGCCTTTTTCCATGATAAAACCAAATGGCAGGTTTGATTCCCCTATCACTTTCTCAGCTCTATCCAATGCGCCGGTAATTTCTACCGGCATTGGTGGAAAAGTCATGCATTGGACCCGCATAAGCTCCATTAAAGATTGAGTGATTTGGCCCATCAGCTTATGTTGCGGCTCATCTTTGAGCCCCGGCTGGCCACGCCAGGTGGCGATCAGGAGTGTTGGGATACGAAACGGAAAATTAAGCGAGGTGATTGGATTGACACAATTACCGAGTCCAGAATTCTGACACATAACTACAGTCTTGCGGCCAGCCAGCCAAGCTCCGGCAGCAATCGCAATGGCTTCACCTTCGCTGGTGGCGCCAACATAATCCGTTTTTTTAGAACCAATGGTGCGATTGATAAACGGTGTTAAGAACGAGCACGGAACGCCGGTGTAGAAATCATAGCCACGTTCTTGGGCCGGGATAATAAAGTCGTCGGCGGAAATCAATTTAGGCTCACAGGAATTTCTGCGCGTCGGCAAGATCATCGGCGTTATCGATATCGAGCCAATGACCGGGGATGTATATCACACAGATATCTTCGCCTGCGTTTAACAGCCGCATAAACAGATCAATCATCGAAGCCATTTTGGCGACGCCTTCTTTGTTCATCGCCTCAATTTCAGCCCGGACGTGTTCTGATCCTAGTTTCGTAAATTTCGCTAAGCCAATCCATTCGCCTTGAATGTCTCCAGCGGCAAAGTCATGGCCGATGGCGGTCAACGCAACCTCATCATCATCGAGATATTTGGTCGTAAAGGGCTCGGCGCATTTGACTAAATCACGAACCCTGGATTGCGGGTCCGGATCACGGTCCTGCCATAGTGCATCGGCGACCAGAACAATGTCGCCCTTGGTTTCCAAAAGTTGGTCCAACACGTAGTGGCGGAATAAAATATCGCCATAGGAAAAAATACAGTTACCGGTGATCTGATCCTGCGCGTGAGAGAGCGAAACGACTTCACCGGTGGTTTTAAATTCATCGTTATCGCGAAAGTCGATACCAGGCAGATTGACAGCTGATTTTTTATAACCACGAACAACCGAAATGTTCCGTATCTGAGCCTGATTAAACGTAGAGGCGAGGCGGCGGAGCAGGGGTTGGCCGCGTACATCGACCATGCATTTGGGTCTGTCATTTGTCAGCTCGCCCAATTCCTTGCCACGCGATGCAGCCAAAACAATTGCTTTGGTTTTGTTGAGGCTGGCAGGTAAGTAGAGTTTTTCTGCTTCCGCTAGCTCATCATTCTCAGCCAGTTCAAAAATATCTTTAACGCTCGCAATATTACCTTCAATGCCGCTCAGTGACTGGTCGCGCTGAATACAGCGGGAGATTTCGCGCATTGCCGAAGTGGCCGCCCGGATATTATGGTTGGCCCAAATGATGATTGAAGCACCGGCCTTGGTAAAGTCCTCGGTCGGTGTTTGATAATAGGTTGTCGGCACAATCAAGACCGGGCTGCGTTTGGCCCATTCTTTTAAGAAGTCGAGAATCTCTGCGCCATTCTGTTGCTTTGAGTGGATCAATATGCCGTCCGCCCCAGCCTCATGATAAGCGACCGCCCGATTAAACGCTTCTTCCATGCCCCAGCCGGAGATCAGGGCCTCGACGCGGGCGACCACGCAAAAATCGTCATCCAACTGGCTGTCTTTACCAGCTTTAATCTTGCCACAAAACTCATCGATATCAGCCAGCGGCTGACCTTCGCCAATAAAAGAATTAGTTTTAGGAAAAAGTTTGTCCTCAATGCAAATGCCAGCAATGCCACGCTGACCCAACTTGCGGACGGCGCGGCGAAGGTTGTTGAAATTACCGTAACCAGTATCGCCATCGACGAGGATCGGGATGCGGGTGGCATCCGACATAAACTCAAGCATTTCCAACACTTGTGTCCAAGAGGCTTCGTTGCTGTCGCGCACGCCAAGCGCTGCTGACATGGCGAGACCGGAAGCCCAAATTCCCTTAAACCCGGCTTCTTCGACAATCTTTGCCGATATGCCGTCATGAGCTTCCATTAGAAATTCGGTGTTGGATGAGCGTAATAGTGCCTTGAGCTTCGCCGACTTCGTCAAAGCAAGTGCTTTAGATAGGGGTTCTGATGGCGGTAAAGAGCTCATTTTATTCCGTCACGTAACCAAAATCATAAGTAAGTCATAGCTGTTTCAAGTTATTGGCACAATTGACAATTTTCAAATCGCTATGACTTACTTATGATTTTGGGTAGAATCACGTCATGTGCGCGTTCCAAATCCTCGGGGAAATCAATTTCAATCCACGGCAGACCGGTAATATCTAGGCAGTCGATTTGAGCAACTTCTGGGTTCAGCAAATAATCGCGAAACGCTTCTTCGTACGGCAACTCCATCGATCCTTCATCTATTTTGTGATCAATGAAATCGGCGATGTGCCGGGCGGCGGCGGGTGACCACTTAACGAAGCCTGGCCATTCGCCAACTGTATCAAACTCGGCGTCAATTTTTTTGCTGAAGTCGACAATCCTGCCAGCTTTGAGGCACAGTTTGACGGGCTCATCGCCTGATTCAAAATCTGTATCATAAATAATGGCGTTATCAGCGATGGATGTAATTAGTTTTTGAATTAAATCGGGATGGCAAAGCACATCCGCATCCATAAATAAAATGCCGTCGCCGGACCGCATGGTTTGCGCAGCGATACCTAGTGATAAGATGCTGCCGTCGCGAAACTTTGGATTTGTGACCGTTTCAACGAAATCACCGGCGTCAATCGAAATCAATTCGGCTTTAATATCCGTTTCCCGATAGCCGATTACGAGTGTGAGTTTCGAAATGCCGTTGGTTTTTAAAATATCGATGTGACGGGCCAGCAGGCTTTGTCCGTCAAATGGCAGGAGGCATTTTGGCAGAAGAGTTTCATCGTTATTGGAGAGACGTGCGCCAACTCCGGCAGCTAACATAATGGCTTGCATAATGCTCTTTTGCTAACCCAAATATCCGTTATCGCCAAACCATTTTATGGCATCGCGAAGAGCGTTCTCGGCAGGGCGGTGAGTGTAGCCCAGTTCGCGTTCTGCTTTAGCCGAGGTAAAATACATTTTCTTTTTTGACATGTTCACCCCATCAACGGTCGCAAAAGGCTCCGATCCATTGGTGAGTCTTGTCCAAACCTCGGCGAGATGAGCGAATGGCAGAACGACTTTATGCGGGATACAAATTTTAGGCGCCATTTTACCCATAATTTCTGCAACTTTTTCCAATAAGGTTTTTAGGCTGAGATTGTCACCACCCAGAATATAACGTTCACCAATTTTACCTTTTTCGTAAGCTAAAATATAACCATAGGCGACATCATCAACATGAACAAAATTAAGACCGGTATCAACGTAAGCTGGCAGTCCGCCTTTGGCAGCATTGATAATTAAGCGACCTGTTGGGGTTGGCTTGATGTCACGCGGACCAAGAGGGGCGGATGGATTGACGATAATAGCGGGCAAGGCGTGTTTGTTGATAAGTCTGCGCACTTCTTGTTCAGCCAGATATTTAGATCGCTTATAGGCGCCAATCATTGATGCCAACGATGATGGCGTCGTTTCATCCGCTGGTGTTTCGTCCGCATTAATCCCAAGTGCGGCCACGCTGCTAGTGTAAATCACTTTTTCAATGTTGGCTGATAACGCTGCATCCATGATGTTTGTGGTGCCGGTGACATTGGTGTTTATCATTTCCTCCGGTTCGCGCACCCAAATTCGGTAGTCAGCGGCAACATGAAAGAGAACCTGGCAGCCTTGCAGTGCGTGTTTCAATGACGATTGGTCGCCAAGTTCACCCATCACTATTTCACAAGCGAGGCCATCCAAGTTTCGGCGGTCACTGGTTTCCCGGACCAGTACACGCACATCGTCGCCTCCAAAATCAGGGTGATCGATCAGCTGGCGGAGAACCGCCGCACCGACAAATCCGGTTGCGCCTGTCAGAAGAACTTTCACGCTTACCTCATTTTTTTCCATATTATTTATACGATATTTTAATTGATTTGACAGGAGGTGGCGTGAAGATCATTTTCTGAGCTATGGAATAGTTCTAATCGAGGGTTGTTTAGTGAGTAGATCGAATACAAAATTCAAAATTCTGCTAGCGCAGCCACGCGGCTTTTGCGCTGGTGTTGAGCGCGCTATCGAGATTGTTGAACAGGCGCTCAAAATCTACGGTGCCCCAGTCTATGTGCGTCACGAAATTGTTCACAATAAGCGCGTTGTTGATACCCTGCGTCAAAAGGGTGTGATTTTTGTAGAAGAAGTTAATGAAATTCCTGATGACAGCGTAACAATATTTAGCGCTCACGGTATTTCCGAGGCGGTTGAAAATGAATCGCGTTTACGTAGTTTGCCGATTATTGATGCAACTTGTCCGCTGGTGTCTAAAGTTCATAAAGAGGGGAAAAACCATTCAGGTAATGCACGAGATGTGGTGCTGATCGGTCACGTCGGCCATCCAGAAGTTGAGGGCACGATGGGGCGTATTCCCGGCGCT
>CAJWIB010000020.1 GCA_913041095.1 uncultured Rhodospirillaceae bacterium
GGGCAGCCCTTCGGTTGATATCAAACCCGGCAATAAAGTAGAGATCATTGGCCTGCCGGTATCGCCATTTGAAAATCTGGCTGCATCCTGGCAGCTTAGCTGGATTATGATGGGGGATGATCAAATAACTCTCTAAGTTAGGGGAAGCTAAAATTAATGACGATTGCTTATTTTCAGACGTTAAATGCGACGGTAGAATCCGGCCCGGAAATTCGCCAAAACTTTCGTGAACATGCCGTGCCGGTGTTGCTGGAACATCCGGAAATTGATTGTGTTAATGTGTATGCCCCGGAACTTGTTGAAGATCCTTATGTAGATGATGGGCCGCCGCCGGAACTTGTTGTGCAGTTTAATGTTGCTGATCTCGAAGCCCTGGAGCTGGTATTTAACGACCAAGACGTTGTCCCGATACTGGCTGCGCCGGAAAATACAACAGCAAGTGCGGAAGTTTTTGAAGTCATTGCCTATGATATTGAGAGTGTTGCCGAACCTGAAAAACGTACGGCGCCGCTCTCATTTAATGTGCGTTATTATGCGCCGGTAACAGATGAACAACATTTTGTTGATTTTTATCTCGCTCATCATCCGCAAATTCTCGCCGATTTGCCGGGTATTCGTAACGTGTTTTGCTATGTGCCGGTGGCGTCCTCGGCAAAATCGCCGGCACCTATTTCAAATTGCATTCTCGGTAATGAAGTGGTTTTTGATACGCTTGATGCGTTGAACCAATCGATGAAAACCGAAGTGCGTCACCGTTTGCGGGAAGATTACAATGCTTTTCCGGTTAGGCCGGGGCCAAACACTCATTTTGCTATGCAGCGTCAGGATTTTTCATAGCCGGCTGAGCCTTGGGCAGGGTCGATACGCCATCCATCGACAGGGTAAAAAAAGTATCGATGATTTCTTCGATAGAAACATCTTTGGAGGGATCGTACCAGCGTGACATCCAATTACACATGCCGAGGATCGCAAACGAAATCATCTTTGGATTAAGATCGGCATTAAATTCACCCGCTTCCTGACCGGCAACAATAATGTCCGTCCATAACTGGCCGTATTCTTCCCAAATCTCACTGAGCTCGTTAGCTTTTTCCGTATCGGCGAAAAAATGCTCTTCGCGGAAAGCCACCGTCATTTCAATGTAGCCTGGGGTAAATTCGGACAAATGACTTTCAAGCGCTGCTTTAAGTTTTTCGCGATTCGTTAGGTCAGTCCGGCAGATTAGCCGCATGCCGTTAAGCAACGTTCGACTGGTGGGTAGCAGGATTTCCAACAAAATGTCGATGCGACTCTTGAAATAGTAATAGATCGCCTCGCGCTTCACACCAATCGCATTGGCAATGTCTTCGACCGAGGTGTTGGACACCCCTTTGCGGGCGAAAATCTCTGCGGCCCGCCTGAGTATTTCTGTCCTTCGATCCATCTGAAGCTCGTTAGCCTCCTTTTCAGACTTTCATTATGATAACAGGTAAAAAAGGATTTTACAAATAATTTTACAGTACTGTAAAATTTTTATTTACATCTGCTACCTGATTATGTAGCCTATGATCACGGTCTTAATCATTCTGGCTGAAGAGTGAAAAATTTGAGAGCGTGCCGGTATAAAAAATAAGATCGTCAGGAAGGAAATATCTAGATGGCAGATGCAGATTTCATTGGCAAAGAATACCCGTCATTTTCCGTCGATGTCGAGAAAGGGCGAATTAAAATGTTCGCTGAATCCATCGGCGAAAAGAACCTCATTTATTTCGATGAAAAAGCGGCTAAAAACAGAGGTTATTCTGGTATTCCGGTGCCGCCAACTTTTGCTTTTACGCTGGCTATGGAGGCTGGTCAATCGTTCAATATATTGGCAGATATGGGCATCCCAAAAACACAGGCTATGCATGGCGAACAAGGTTTTACTTACCATGAACCAATTTATGCTGGCGACGCAGTAACCGGCATTCAGCGTATCACCGATATTTATGAAAAAAAGGGTGGTGCATTGCAGTTCATTGAGGCAGTGATCGAATTGCGAAATCAAAACGATACTCATCTAGCAGATTTACGCTCTGTAATAGTCGTGCGCCATAATGTCGAGGAGAAGGGCTAATGAGTAACACTGTCGATTATGCCGACCTCAATGTTGGCGACCAAATCCCCGATATGATCAAAGAAAATATCAGTCGGACGCAGTTGGCGCTTTTTGCCGGCGCCTCCGGTGATCATAATCCCATTCATCTGGATGACGAGGAAGCCAAATCAGGTGGCCTGCCCGGTGTCATTGTCCACGGCATGTTAACGATGGCTTTTCTCGGTCAGGCTTTGACCGGTTGGGTGCCTGTAAGTCGAGTGCGCAGTTGGAACGCCCGCTTTGTCGCAATGGCTTTTCCAGGCGATACAATCACCAGCAAGGGTGTGATCGTGGAAAAAGTTTCCGAAGATGGTGAAGACCGGGTCAAACTCGATATTTCGGCTGAGAACCAAAACGGCGAAAAAATTTTGGTGGGCTCGGCGGTTGTCGCAATTTCTTAAGAAGACTGGATAGAAGACTATGAAAATCGGCATTGATGTTGGCGGCACGTTTACCGACTTTTTCCTCGTTAAAGATGGAGAAGCACCGCTTATTCACAAAACACTTTCAACCCCGGAAGACCTTTCGATCGCTGTCCTGGAAGGCATGAAAGATCTCGCTGGGATGATGGAACCGGCGATGTCGCCGGAAAATTTTGCCAAAGAACTTGATACCATTGTTCACGGCACGACAGTGACAACCAATGCAACACTGACCCGCCGAGGTGCCAAATCTGCATTGTTGACGACCAAAGGCCTCCGCGATGCGCTGGAAATGCGCCGTGGTATTCGCGAAGAACAGTACAATAACCGCTATACCAATGTTGTGCCTTTGGCTGAGCGCTATCTTCGCACCGGTGTTGGTGGCCGTTTGGACCGTAACGGCAAAGAATTAGAGCCGCTATCGAAGCAAGACATTCTCGATGCCATTGAACTGTACAAAAAGGAAGGTGTCGAAGCGATTTCGATCTGTTTTATGAACGCTTTTGCCAATCCTGAACATGAACAAGCGGCGGCTGAAATTGTTCGCCAGGAACTGCCGGATGCTTATTTAACCGTTTCTACCGAATTGCTGCCTTCAATCCGTTTTTATGAACGCGTTTCGACGACCGCGCTTAATACTTATGTCGGGCCGATCTTAAGCCACTATCTCGGTCAACTCAAAAACCGGCTTAAAGATATTGGTTTTGGCGGTATTCTGCTGATTATGCAATCAAATGGCGGCGTGATGTCACCGGAAATCGCTGAGCGTAAGCCAGCGCAGACTTTGTTGTCCGGTCCGGCCGGTGGACCGGGTGCCGGTCTGATCTACGCCCAGGCGCACGATCAAAATAAATGTCTGACCGTTGATATGGGCGGCACCAGTTTCGAAGCCTCAATGGCGGTCGATAGCCCGATCATGGTTAATGATGGTGAGATTGATCGCCACCGCATTGCTCTGCCGATGCTAGGCATACATACCATCGGTGCCGGTGGTGGTTCGGTCGGCTGGATCGATAAAGGCGGCTTGCTCCGTATGGGACCAGAGAGCGCCGGCGCTAATCCGGGTCCGGTGTGTTATCAAAAAGGCGGCGTAAAGCCGGCCACTACCGACGCCAACCTAGTGCTCGGCTATCTCAATCCGGGCTTTTTTGCCGGTGGTAAGATCGAACTAAATATCAATGCCGCTCGGGCAGCGATTGAAGAACATATTGCGAAGCCACTTAATCTGAGCATTGAAAAAGCGGCTGCAGGTATGTACCGTATAGCCTGCAATAATATGGCGCAGGGCGTGCGTGAGATTACCATCAAGCGCGGTTTCGATCCTCGCGAGTTCCCGATGATTGTTGCCGGTGGTGCCGGACCGATCCATTCTTGCCTAATTTGTAACGAGCTTGAAATTCCGTTCCAGATTGTGCCGCGTGAAAGCTCCATACTCTGCGCCGTCGGTATGCTGATGGGCGACCTCAAACATGATTTTGTCAGGACTTTTGTCTCGCCGTTAAAAACCGTTGATTGGGACAAACTCCGTGGCGTGTTCGATGAGATGAGTGCTGAAGGGGCCAGCATGCTTTCTGAAGAAGGTATTGATCCGGCTAATCAGGAATTTTATCTCAAATTCGATTGCCGTTATCTCAAACAATATCACGAAGTTTCCTTCGTCATGCCGAACGATATCGTCGAAAAAAGAGATGCCGACGCGGTCGCTAAAGCTTTCCATGCAGAACACAACCGGCTTTATGGCTATTCTCTGGACGAACTGGACGTTGCCATTGAGATCATAAACGTGCGAGTTCAAGCCATCGGTCAAACCGACAAGCCGGTCTTCCAGGAGATTGAGCGGGTCGCTGAAGATCCTTCTGCAGCGCTCAAAGGAGAGCGTTCGGTCTATCTTCCGGAAACTCAGGAATTTGCCGAGGTGCCGATCTATGATGGGCACAAATTGCAATACGGCCACAAAGTGTTGGGTCCGGCAATGATCGAGGAAGTAACGACGGCAATTTTTGTCAGCGATTCATTTGATTGCATTGTTGATCAGCTGGGCTCGTTCGTCCTTTATCGAAAAGGCCGGGAAGATCTAGTCGAGGGAACATTAAAGGGAGCGGTAGCATGAGCAAAGTAGATCCTATCCTGTTATCGGTTTACGCACGGACCTTTAAAGCAATCACCGACGAGATGAGTATTTCGGTGGAGAAAACTGCGCGTTCTCCAATCCTCTGTGAAGCCAAAGACTTTGTTACCGGCCTTTATGATGGTGAAGGTAATATGCTGGAGCAAACCGAAAATCTACCGATCCTGGCGTTTTCACTGGCACCCGTTTGCAAATACATTATCGACTATTTCGGCGACGATATTCACGAGGGTGATGCCATTTTCCATAATGATGTGTTCTCGATGGGCAACCAAAACAACGACGTCGCGGTTTATAAACCGATCTTCCACGAAGGCGAGTTGGTCGCTTGGACCGCCGTCAAAGGTCATCAAGCCGATATTGGCGGCGCTGTTGCTGGCGGCTACAACCCCAATGCCACAGAAGTGTGGCAGGAAGCGCTACGCATTCCGCCGGTTAAAGTTTATGACAAAGGCGTGCTTCGGAAAGATGTCTGGGAGTTGATTTTTGCCAATGTTCGGCTCGATATTGTTGAGCACGACATGCGGGCGCAAATGGGCGCAACCGTTATTGGTGAGCGCCGGCTTATAGCGCTGCTGGATAAATATGGCGTGGAGAGTTACCAGGACCACAAGCTAGCGCTATTTGATTCGACCCGCAAAATGATGGAAGCCGAGATCGAAAAAATCCCAAACGGTACTTATTATGGTGAAGGTTATGTTTATTACGACGGCCATCATCTGGGCTCAGAGTTTACCATCCGCGTGACCATCGAGGTTAAGGACAATCATATCAAATTTGACTATTCGGAAACCGATGATCAGACAAACGGCTTTGTTAATGGCACCTTTACGTCAAGTGCGTCAGCGACAATCCTAACCCTGTTACAGATGGTCAATCCAGACATTCCACACAATGAAGGTATGGTTGAGCCAATCGCAATCATTATCCCGGAAGGCACCCTCCTCAACGCATCCTATCCAAAAGCAACAACCTTCGGCAATCACATTTGTCCGCCGAACGCTGATGCAATTATGAAAGCGCTGGCACCAGCCATTCCGGACCGCATCACCGCTGGCTGGAATCACCTGTTATGCTCCTTGACTGCCGGCATGGATGATGAAAAAGGCGACCGCTATGTCGATATCTTTTTCCTCGGCCAAAAAGGCGGCTCCGGCGGCATGCAAGGCACCGATGGTTATGATCATATCGGTATGATTGATGCGTCCGGCGGTGTGTTGACGCAGGATTATGAAATGTTCGAACAGCAAACCCCGCATGTCTTGAACCTGCACGAATATGCGATTGATACCGCTGGTGCCGGGCAGTGGCGGGGTGGCATTGGCACCGAGACGATCTATACGATCGGCTCCGATGATACGCAATTCGTCACTTTCGGTGATGGTGATTTCATCCCGGCTTTTGGCTTGTTCGAAGGGCAGGATTCAACCCTGAACTCGATTGTGCTGACTTTCCCGGATGGCACCGAGAAAACGCCGAACAATAAGGACTTATGGACCGGCGTGCCGAAAGGCACCGTTTACCATCAATTTGCTGGTGGTGGCGGGGGCTACGGTGATCCTAAAAAACGCGATCGTGAAAAATTGACGGCGGAAATTCGAGACGGTTTGATATCCGAGGATGCCGCCAAAGAAATTTATGGCCTAGGAGCTTGACGCAGCATGGTTCTCCACCTTACTGATGAACAAATTGCCATTCGCAATACTTTTGCCCGTTTTACCGACGAGCAGATTATCCCCAATGCAGAAGCGATCGATGTCGCCCATGAATATCCCCGCGACATCGTCAAGCAACTGGCTGATCTCGGCTTTGTCGGTATGCGCTATCCGGAAGAAGTTGGTGGCTCCAATGTCGATCTGGTGACATTTTGCCTCTGTGTTGAGCAAATCGCCCGGGGTTCCATGTCGGTGGCTGGCTGTATTTCCATGCAGTCGTTGATGGGCACTAAGTTTCTCGAAATGCTCGGTAATGATGACATTAAGGAGCGCTTGTTTAAACCTGCGCTCGCGTTGGGAAAAATTGGCGCCATTTGCATGACCGAACCCAACGCTGGCAGTGATCTCGGTGGGCTTTCGACTTCGGCGACTAAAGTTGACGGCGGCTATGTGTTAAACGGTAATAAGATTTGGGTAACGGCTGCTCCGTTGGCTGATTTCTTTACCGTCTTTGCCCGCGTCGGCGAGGAAAAACTGCTTTCCATTTTTCTGGTCGAAAAAGAATTTGATGGCATCAATGTCGGCAAGACGATTGAAAAAATGGGCGTCTGGGCCTTACCGACCTCTGAATTGGCGCTCGATGAATGTTTTGTACCGGATACTCATTGTCTCAGCGAAAAAATAGGTGATGGTGAAGAGCATCTTCGTAAACTGCTGTCAGAAATCCGTATCATGACAGGTGCGCTCGGACTGGGGATTGCTCGGGCGGCCCTTGATGAAGCCGTTAAATATGCTGCCGAGCGTCAACAATTCGGTAAGACGATCAATCGCTTTCAGGCGATACAAATGAGACTTGCTGAAATGGCGACGGATTTGGAAGCTGCCACACACCTCGTTTACCACGCCGCCCAATTGCTGGATGAAGGTAAAGAGCACCGCAAGGAAGCTTCGATGGCGAAACTGTTTGCCTCGGAAGCTGCCGCCTCAATTTGTGAAAAAGCCGCGCGGATTTTTGCCTCTTACGGTTACGCCATGGAATATCCTGTGCAGCGCTTTTTGCGTGATGTCCGCTTTATCCTAATCGGCGGTGGCACCAGTGATATTCTTAAACTCGTTATAGCAAAGGAGCTATCGACATGACCGTCGCAAACAACAGCAAAGTAAAAATCCTGGTCGGTAAGCCGGGCTTAGATGGCCATGACGTCGGCGCTAAAGTTGTCGTTCGTGCACTGATGGATGCGGGTTTTGAAGTAATTTACACGGGCTTAAGAAAGACGCCGAGTGAAATCGCCCAACAAGCCTTGGATGAAAAGGTAGATGTTATCGGCCTCTCAAGTCTTGCGGGTTCCCATCTGCCCTATTGCAAAAAACTAAAAGGCTTGATTGATCAATATGGGCTCAAGGAAAAGCTCTGGCTGATCGGTGGCTGTGTGCCGAAAAAAGATCATGCCGAGCTCAAGAAAATCGGGCTCGACGGCATTTTCCCGAACGGCAGCAAGCTTGAAGATATTATCGTATATATCGAGAAATATGCCAAAATGAAGGAGGATGCGTGATGGATGGTTCATCGAGTGATCTGAAAGAAGTCGTCAACGAATCCGGCATTGAAATTAGGCCGCTTTACGGGCCTGAAGACGTTGAAGAATCAGGAGGTATTGAGTTTATCGGTGATCCGGGCAGCTATCCGTTTACCCGTGGTATCCATAAGGAGATGTACCGCAAGCGGCCCTGGACTATGCGCCAATATGCTGGTTTTGGTAATCCGGTCGACACCAATAAGCGTTTTAAATATTTGATTGAGAACGGCCAGACCGGCCTCAATGTAGCATTTGATCTAGCGACCCAGACCGGTCTCGATTCAGATAATGTGCTGGCCGAAGGCGAAGTGGGCCGGGTCGGCATGGCGATCGACAGTCTGCGCGATATGGAAATTGCTTTTGACGGCATTGATCTCGAGAAAATCACGGTCTCACTGACGATTAATGGTTCGGCAGCGATATTGATCGGCATGTATCTCGCCATGGCTGAAAAGAAGGGCTACGACGTTTCTAAGCTGCGCGGCACCGCACAAAATGATATTCTCAAGGAATTTGTTGGCCGCGGCACCTGGATTTTCCCGGTGGAACCATCGATCAAACTGGTCGGTGATACGATCGAGTACTGTGCTCACAATGCGCCAAAATACAGCCCAGTCAGCGTCTGTGGATATCACATTCGCGAATCCGGTTGTAACCCGGCGGAAGAAATAGCTTACGCATTTTGCATTGCCAAGGCCTATGCCGATGAAGTGAAGGCCCGCGGTCTCGATATTGATGAGTTTGCCGGCAGGCTCTCTTACAATCTCAATATTTTTGGTAATTTATTTGAGCAAGTGGCTAAATTCCGGGCCGGTCGTGGGCTTTGGGCGAAAATTATCAAGGAAGAATATGACGCCAAAGATCCGCGCTCAATGTGGCTGCGCATGATCGCCGGTGGTGGTGGCGGCGGCCTGACATTTGAGCAGCCGGAAGTAAATATTGTCCGCGGCGCTTATTACGCCTTGATCAGTGCGCTTTCCGGTACCCAGACCATGGCGCTTTGCTCTTATGACGAAGCCTACACCATCCCAACCGAATATTCGGCACGCATCTCGCTCCGCACTATGCAGTTGCTAATGGAGGAAACCGGATTGTGCGATACGGTCGATCCGATGGCAGGCTCTTATTATATGGAAACCCTGACCAATCAAATGCGGGACAAAATGGAAGAAATCATGACCGATGTAGATGTCCAGGGCGGCGTCGTCGAAATGATCAAGAAGGGTGAGTTGCAGGCCAAAGTATCAGGTCAGGCTTATCAAATGCAAAAAGACATCGATTCCGGGGCCTTCCCGAAAGTCGGCGTCAATTGCTACCGCGTTGAGGAGGAAGAGGAACACGAAGTCGAGTTCCATCCATACAACACCAAAGATGCTGAACTGCAAATCGAAAGCCTAAAAGAAATTAGAGCATCGCGTGATCAGGTAGCCGTTGATAAATGCTTGGCGCAATTAAAAGCCGATGCTGAGGCAGGAAAAAATGTCATGCCGGCGATTGTCGAAGCGGTAAAAGCCTATGTGACGGTTGGTGAAATGACCGACACCATGGTCGAAATTTATGGCCGTTACGAGGAACCCATTGTTTTTTAAAGCGAGGGATTAAAGGAAGTATAGATGAGTATTATCGAAAATTATCTTGCGCCCAGTAGCATCGACGACGCGGCGGCGGCCTTAGCGGCGGGTCCGGCGACGATTGTCGCCGGTGGCACCGATCTAATGCTGCAAACCGGTTCGGGCCAAAAAGCCTACGCACCAACTCTGCTAAACATCCAGAAAATCACTAAAATGCGCGGCGTCTCACAAGATGGCAATACCATTCGTATCGGTGCATTAACGACGATTACGGATTTACTGACCGACCCGATTATTGCCGAACACTTGCCGGTTTTGGCGACTATGGCGGACAAGTTCGCTAGTGATCAAATCCGTAACGCTGGTACCGTCGGCGGCAATGTCTGCAACGCGTCTCCAGCCGGTGACAGCTTGGTGCCCCTGCTGATGTATAAAGCGGAGGCGGTATTGGTGGCTACCAATGATTTTCGCAAGGTGCCACTCGCCGAATTTTTTACCGGCCCCGGGGAAACCGTCCGCCAGGAAAATGAATTGCTGGTCGGTGTTGATATCCCCGTGCCGCCCGCTGGTTTTAGAGGTGGGTTCGGCAAATTTGGCCCACGCCCGGCACTCGAGATTGCGATGGCATCGGTCAGTGTCGGCGGTGTGGTCAAGGACGGCGCTATCTCAGACGTCCGGGTTGCTTTTGGTGCGGTGGCGCCAACGCCGATCCGCTCAGCCGAAACCGAAGCGGCTCTTGAAGACAAAAAGTTAAACAAAAAAACCATTAGCGCGGCCGGTGAGATCGCCAGCAGTTCTGTGAACCCAATCACCGATGTTCGGGCAACTGATTGGTACCGGCGGCATTTGATCCGCGTTATGACCGAGGAGATTTTGAACAATGTCAACTAAAGTTGATATTACCTTTACCGTCAATGGCGCGGTGAAACAGGTCAGCGTGCCGGCTCATATGTCGGCGCTTGATATGCTGCGCAATCAGTTTGATTTGAAAGGCGCCAAAGAGGCCTGCGGTGAAGGCGAATGCGGTGCGTGCACGGTTATCGTTGATGAAGCATCCGTTTGCTCGTGCTTGATGTATGCCGCTGATTGCGATGGCCGCACCATTAAAACCATAGAAGGTGTTCAAACCGATGACGGGCTAGACCCCATCCAGCAGGCCTTTGTCGATCAGGGTGCGGTCCAATGCGGCTATTGTACACCTGGCATGGTAATGCAGGCCAAGCATGTATTGGCTAAAAATCCTAATCCAACGGAGGGGGAAATCCAGCGTGGCTTAGAAGGCAATGTTTGCCGTTGTACCGGTTACCGCAAAATATTTGATGCGGTCGCCGAAGCCGCGCGCAGTTAATCGGAGAGATTAGATGGATCAGATCGTCGAAAAACCTGAAACCCTTATTGGCAAATCTATTCCCAAGCCGGATGCACCGGATAAAGTCGTCGGCAAAACCACCTATATCAACGATATGGTATTGCCGCGTATGCTGGTTGCCAAAATTAAGCGAACCGACCGGGTGCATGCCAAAATTTTGAGTGTTGATATCAGCGAAGCCGAGAAAGTGCCTGGCATTGTTGCCATTGCTACTGCAGAGAATTCACCGAAAGGCCTGATTGGTGTCTTGAAGGATAACCCACCGCTCAAAGGTGATAAAGTGCGTTGTATTCGTGATGAAATTGCCGGTGTTGCTGGTGAAACTGAAGAAGCGGTTGATGAGGCGCTTAAACTTATCAAAGTCGAGTATGAAGATCTGCCACCTGTGTTTGATCCGGAAGAGGCGCTCAAAGATGATGCGCCGCAACTGCATGATGACAAACCGGGTAATCTCAGTCTGACTTACGATTTTGATCACGGTGATATCAAACAGGCGGAGAAAGACTCCGATATCGTGATGGAAGAAAAATATGAGCTCCATTACGTCACCCACACCTGTATGGGACCCGGCTGCGTCATCGCCGATTTCGACACCCACGGCAAGCTGACGATCTATACCCAGACCCAGTATCCCTATAACTACAAAATGGATTTAGCGCCGGCTTTGGATATTCCGGCTGGTGATATTCGGGTTATTCAGCCGCCGGTTGGCGGGGCCTTTGGCTCTAAACTGGATGTCTATCCGTTTGAGCCGATCGCGGTTTATCTGGCGAAAAAAGCCCGGCGTCCGGTAAAGTTGTTTTTCTCCCGTGAGGAAGAATTTATTGCCTCGCCGACACGTCAGCCTGCCCGCGTTTATATCAAGCAGGGTGCCAAGAAAGACGGCACCATCACTTTCCGCGACGTCAATGTGTATTTGAACAATGGCGGTTACACCTCGTGGGGCGCCACTATTCCGGCGGTGATGATGCGGACAATGACCGGTCATTACCGGATTCCAAACGTTGAGTTTCACTCAAAAGCTGTCTACACAAATAACCCGTTTGCCGGTTCATTCAGGGGCTATGGCAATGTCCAGGCGACCTATGTGACGGCAACGCTGATGGATAAGATGGCCGAAAATTTGGGCATGAACCCAATCGAATTCCGCCTTAAAAACGCCCAAAAACCGGGCGAACGGACACCGCAAAACAGTCTACTTAAAAACGCAGCCTTGGCAGACTGCATTAAAATCGGAGCTGAAAAAACTGATTTTCTCACCAAGCATGCTGAAAATACGGCGGCGCGTGAAAACCCAGCCCGCATTCGGAAAGGTATCGGCATTGCGACCTCGATCCACAATGCGGGTGGCGCTAAAATTCATAAAAGTGATGGCTGCGGCACGATCCTGACGATGGATGATTATGGCCGGGCAACTGTGATTACCGGCGCGTCTGAAATTGGTCAGGGCATTGATGCGGTGATCACTCAGCTTGTCAGTGAAGAACTCGGTATTCCAACTTCCGATGTCATAATTGCCAATAATGATTCAGCCATCGGTCCTTGGGATGTCGGCGTGCACGCCAGCCGGACAACCTTTATTGCCGGTAATGCTGCTCGTAATGCAGCGGTGAAAGCGAAAGCGCAAATCCTTGCCTCCGCCGCCCGTCAATCCAATGTCAGCGCCGATAAGTTGGACCTGCGTGGTGGCCATGTTGTGCAAAAAGATAATGGCGTTTCCGTAACTAAACTTGACCGCTTACTGCGGGCGATGCATTTCGCTGGTGAAGATGCTGAGTTGGTAATGGTTTCGGAATATTACGAGCCGCCAAGCGAGCTCGAAGACAAATCCCATGTTGGAGATATATCGGCGGCCTATGCGCATGGTGCATACATCACCGAACTTGAAGTCGACACCCTGACCGGCGGCGTCAAGCTGCACAAAATGACCTGTGTTCAAGATGTCGGCAAAGTTATCAATAAACTTGGCATCGAAGGTCAGATGGAAGGCGGTATCGCGCAAGGTATCGGTTACGGTTTGTCGGAAGAGCTGATTATTGAAGAAGGCATTGTTAAAAACCCCAATTTCCGTGATTACAAAGTCGTCACTGCACCGGAAATGCCGGAAATCGAATGTCATTTTATCGAAGATGATGAAGAGACCGGCCCGTACGGTGCCAAAGGAATTTCTGAGTTGCCAGCGATTATTCCAGGGGCCTCAATTGCCAATGCAATATATAACGCTATCGGCGTGCGGTTCGACAATCCGCCGATCACGCCGGAAAAAATTGTCCGTGCTCTCCATGGCGACAAAATGGAGGCTGCCGAGTGAAACCTCGCACCGTCCTTTCCATGGAGCAGGCGTTATCCATGCCATCGGCGACCTTGCGCTTTGCCCAGCTTGGCTGGCGGGTAATCCGGGTCGAGGCGGTAACATCCGGCCGTGGCAATCCTGGTGATCCCAATCGCTATATCGGCAGTAAAGTTGCCGATGAAGACCGGTATTCCTATTTTATTGCGCCCAATGTCGGCAAGGAAGCGATTGCGCTTAATCTTAAAGAGCAGGCTGGTCAGGACGCACTCAAGCGCATCATCACCGAACTCGATGTTGATATTTTTTGCTGCAACACCGTGCCGAGCCGCTACGAAAGTCTCGGCATTGATTATGAAACACTATCTGCCGTTAAACCGGATTTGATCTGGGCGGGGATTTCAGCGCTGGGCCCTGCGTTTCCGGATGTGCCCGGCTATGATCCGGTGATCCAGGCTTTAGCCGGCTATATGGAGCTGACTGGTGATGTCGACGGTGATCCGACCTTGTCAGGCATTCCGCTGGTCGATCTCAAAGCTGGTGATGAAGTCTATGCCGGTGTCTGTCTCGCCTTGGCCGAACAGGCTGAATCCGGTAAAGGTAAGCGGATTGATGTGTCGATGTTTCAAGCCGCCGCCTCCTGGCTGATCACGACTTTGCCGTTGGTTGATTTTGGCTGCGATTATTCCGAGATCACGCGCTCTGGAAATGAACATCGCAAATTCATTCCGACCAATGCCTACAAAACCAAGGACGGCTTTATTTTCATGGCGCAAGGTAGTGACGTGCAATGGCAGCGTTTTATCGCCATTCCCAAATTTGCTTCGCTGGAAAGCGAACAACGCCTTACGAATAACAGCCGGTTGGAAGGTCGCGAGCAGTTGCAGCGCGATATCAGCGACATCATGGCCGATTTTGAAACTTCCGAACTGGCGGCTGATTTGCGCGGTGCAACAATTCCTTGCGCTCCAATCTCGACCATTCCGGAAGTGATTGAGCGCAAAGAACTTGACGGCAAACTGACGACGACAACAGCGCTCGATGGCCAAACCATCCGTATGCAGCCGATGGCGGTCGATCTTTCAAACGGTCATTCAAATTTGAATTTCCCGCCAAAATATGGCGAACAAACTGAAGCGATCCTGTCTGAGGCCGGTTTTTCGGCAGCGGATTTGGAAGGTTTAAAAGGGGACAACATTATTCCAGCTTGAGCTGATTTATCAGATAAAAGGAAAATATGCATGAGTAATAAATTGGAAAACAAAGTAGCCCTTGTGACCGGTGCTGGTCGCGGCATTGGCCAGGCCATTGCTACTAAATTAGCAAGCGAGAGTGCCAATCTTGTTATTAATGATCTGACCGAAGAGCCGGCGCTTGAAACAAAAAAAATTGTCGAAAATATGGGCCGTGAGTGCGAGATCGTTGTCGGTGATGTAACCGCAGAAGATTTTGGCGACCGTTTCTCCAAAACGGCCGTTGATCGATTTAATGCGATTGATATCATCGTCAATAATGCGGGCTATCCCTGGGACGGCGTCATCCAGAAATACACCGACGAGCAATTCCAGGCGATGATGGAAGTCCATGTAACCGCGCCCTTTAGAATATTACGCAGTGCTTCTGAGTTTATGCGCCAAGCCGCCAAAGATGAGAAAGCAGCTGGTGAAGTTGTTCACCGCAAAGTCGTCAATATTTCCTCTTTTGCCGGTCTTTACGGTAATGCCGGTCAGATCGGTTATGCTTCGGCAAAATCTGCCTTGGTCGGTATGACCCGGACCCTCGCCAAGGAATGGGGCCGCTATAACATCAATGTTAATTGTGTTGCGTTTGGCTATATCCAGACCCGCATGACCAAAGATTTGGGTGATGCCGATGCGGTGGCGCAAGTTGGTGATCGGAAAATTACCATGGGTGTGCATCCGGATATGACCAAAGCGCTGGTGCAAATGATTCCGCTGGGCCGGGGTGGCACACCTCAAGAAGCCGCCGATGCAGTCTATCTGATGTGTGCGCCAGAATCTAATTACATCAGTGGCCAAATTGTCTTAGCTGCGGGTGGCCTTATTATCTAACCCAGAGATCGCCGACGTAAAATGGACCAGAAAGTTACAACCAGCCCGGTAACCTTGGACGACCGTTACAGTCTTGCTTCCGGCAAAGCCTATATGAGCGGAACGCAGGCGTTGCTGCGCCTGCTTCTCGAGCAGGCTTGGCGGGATAAAGCTGCCGGATTGAACACGGCAGGCTTTGTTTCAGGCTATCGCGGATCACCGCTCGGTGGTTTTGATCTCCAGTTGTGGAAAGCACAAAAATATCTCCAGGAAGACGGCATTCATTTCGAACCGGGACTCAATGAAGATTTGGCCGTCACTGCGGTCTGGGGCTCGCAGCAAACGGATATATTCGGTTCAGAAAAATATGACGGCGTGTTTGGCCTGTGGTACGGCAAAACTCCCGGACTTGATCGCTCGGGTGATGCTTTCAAACATGCCAATATGAACGGTACCTCTCGATATGGCGGGGTGTTGGCTGTCAGTGGCGACGACCCGGGAGCTTCCTCGACCTCGGTGCCCAGTCAAAGTGAGCATACGTTTGCCTCTTTTATGATGCCGGTCATTTATCCCTCAAGCATCGAAGAATTTCTTCATATGGGATTGCTCGGTTATGGTATGTCGCGCTATTCCGGTAACTGGATTGGCTTTAAAACCTTGTCAGACATCGCTGAAACTTCGGCGTCGATCAATATCGGTACTGCGGTTCCGGAATTCAAACTACCCGACAATCACGGCGATATTTGGGAGCAAGTCAGCATCCGCTGGCCTGATGACCGGTGGGACGCCGATAGCCGTCTCCAGGAAATTCGTTTGCCGGCGGCGGTGACTTTTGCCCGGGCCAATCAATTTGACCAAGTTGTCATTGCGCCACCGCAACGTCGTTTTGGC